>NZ_NQYT01000018.1:0-103432 GCF_009192935.1 Xanthomonas sp. LMG 12461 | reverse complement strand
CGGGTATGCCGATGCAGCGCGGGAAGCAGACCTGAAAAGGCGTGGTTACCGCCCCGCGATCCAACATCAAGGGCAGGCACGCAAGCCCTTGAGCGAGGCAGCAAAGCGCCGGAACCGTCGAATTGCCAAGGATCGGGTGTTCGGCGAGCACCCGTTTGCGCGCTTGGCTCAACAAGGCGGCAAGTTCGTACGCTGCATCGGCTTGGCGCGGGCAAAGGTGGTGATCGGGCTGAAGGTCGCCAGCCATAACGTGATGCGGCTGGCACGGCTACAGGAGCGGGCCATGGTGCCAGCGTGATCGGCTGAGGTAGCCCAGCGGCCACCTCAGCCTCCCAACCACCACGATCAGGCGCCGCTCTGGTGCCGTTGCGACAGATGCTACTCCTGGCTCCAGGTCGTGGCAGGTTGTTCGAGGCGCCCTCATGTCGCAGTCCGCTCCATGGGGATGTCCGGACCTTGTGCGTAGAATCGGCGCATGACCAGTGCAGCCGACAGCAGCGAATTGATCAAGGTGGTAGCGCTGCTCGGCGCGGCTGTGGTGGCGGTGCCGGTGTTTCGCAGGCTCGGCCTGGGTTCGGTGCTCGGCTATCTCGCCGCCGGCCTGGCGATCGGGCCGTTCGGCCTGGGCTGGTTCTCCGATCCGCAGGCGATCCTGCACGTCGCCGAATTGGGCGTGGTCATGTTCCTGTTCGTGATCGGCCTGGAAATGCGGCCCTCGCATCTGTGGAGCCTGCGCAAGCAGATCTTCGGCCTGGGTACTGCGCAGATCATCGTCTGCGCGAGCGTGCTGACCGGGGTCGGACTGGCCTTCGGCTTTCCATTGCCGGTGGCCTTCATCGCGGCCTCCGGCTTCGTGCTGACCTCCACCGCGGTGGTGATGCAGTTGCTCGGCGAGCGCGGCGACATCGCCTTGCCGGCGGGGCAGAAGATCGTCGCGATCCTGCTGTTCGAGGACCTGTTGATCGTGCCGCTGCTGGCGGTGGTGGCGTGGATGGCGCCGGTACCGGCGGACGCGTCTGCGCCGTCGCGCTGGATCGGCATCGGTATCGGCGCCGCGGCGATCGTCGGCCTGCTGGCGGCGGGGCGCTGGCTGCTCAACCCGCTGTTCCGGCTGCTGGCGGCGGCCAAGGCGCGTGAGGTGATGACCGCGGCCGCCCTGCTGGTGGTGCTGGGCGCGGCGCTGCTGATGCAGCTCGGCGGGCTGTCGATGGCAATGGGCGCGTTCCTGGCCGGCGTGCTGCTGTCCGAATCGACCTTCCGCCACCAGATCGAAGCCGACATCGAACCGTTCCGCGGCATCCTGCTGGGGCTGTTCTTCCTCGGTGTCGGCATGGCGCTGAACCTGGCGGTGGTGGCGGCCAACTGGACGCTGATCCTCAGCGGTGTGCTTGCCTTCATGGCCGCCAAGGCCGCGTGCATCTACCTGGTCGCGCGGCTCACCGGCAGCGGCCATGCGCAGGCGCTGGATCGCGGCGTGCTGATGGCGCAGGGCGGCGAGTTCGCCTTCGTGCTGTTTGCCGCCGCCAGCGGTGCCGGGGTCATCGACGCGCAGATCAATGCCAACCTGACCGCCATCGTGGTGCTGTCGATGGCGCTGACGCCGCTGTTCGTGCTGCTGTACCGGCGCTGGGCACCGGTGGAGGCGCCGTCGATGGAAGGCGTGGATGCAGCCGACGGCCTCAACGGCAGTGTGCTGATCATCGGTTTCGGCCGCTTCGGCCAGGTCGCCAGCCAGTCGCTGCTGGCGCGCGACGTGGACGTGACCATCATCGACAACGACATCGAGATGATCCAGAGCGCGGCCAAGTTCGGCTTCAAGATCTACTACGGCGACGGCACCCGCCTGGACGTGCTGCACGCTTCCGGTGCGCACAGCGCCCGTGCCATCGCGGTGTGCGTGGACAACCGCGAAGCGGCCAACCGCATCGTCGAACTGGCCACCACCGAGTTTCCGCAGGCCAAGCTGCTGGTGCGCTCCTACGACCGCGAGCACGCGCTGGAGCTGATCGCCGCTGGCGTGGATTACCACATCCGCGAGACCTTCGAATCGGCTGTGGAATTCGGCCAGGCCGCGCTGATCGAACTGGGCATGGAGGAGAGCGAGGCGCGTTCTATCGCCCGCGAGATCCGTCGCCGCGATGCCGAGCGGCTGGAACTGGAGATCGCCGCCGGCGACGTGCGTGCTGGCAGGGGCCTGATGTACGGCAACATCACTCCAGTGGTGCCGACCCCGACTCCGTTCACGCCGCCGCGGCGCGAGAGCCGCACGCTCAATCCGGAAGGCGTGCCGGTCGAGCCCGGCGAGCCGCGTCGCGGCGATTAGCCACGGCAAGGCAGCCTTGTGTGCGGTGCCCGTGTGGGAACCGATAGGGACTTGCGACGAGCCCGCCGGATGCACTGTGGGAGGGACTTCAGTCCCGACGCATTGCGCTTTCGGAAGCACACACCACTTCGCGCGTCGTGGCTGCATGACAGTCGACTCCCGGGTACCTTTCGAGTACCACGCCCGAGCGATGCCGCCTCAGCGCAGGAACGCCTGCAGCGCCCGCACGTAGCCCGGATCGTCGCTGATGTCGTTGTGGTCGGCCTGCGCGAAGGCGACCACGGTCGGGCTTTGCGGCAGGGCCCCGAGCAGGGCATCGGTGCTGGCCGGCGGCACCACCTGATCGCGGCCGGCGCGCAGAATCAGCAGTGGGCCGCCATAGGCGCGCAAGGCGCGCGCCGAGTCGTAGCGATCGCGCAGCAGCCAGCGCACCGGCGCCCACGGGTAGTGCGCCTGCGCCGCCGACACCAGGCTGTCGAACGGCGTCACCAGCACCAGCTGCGCCACCGCGCGCCGCGCCGCCAACTGGCTGGCCACGCCGCTGCCCAGGCTGCGCCCCAGCACCGCGATCTGTGCCTGTGGTTGCGCGGCGCGCACATGGTCGTACAGCGCCACGGCATCGCCCACCAGTGCGGTCTCGCTGGGCTTGCCGTCGCTGGCGCCGTAGCCACGGTAGGCGAGCAGGTAGAGGCTGTGGTCGGGCAGGGCGGCCTGCAACTGCGCGCGGGCGACACGCAGATCCTCGGCATTGCCGCCGAAGTACAGCAGCACCTTGTCGCGACCGGGATTGACCTGCCAGCCGCGCAGCTCCACGTCCGCGCCGCGACGCAGCGCGAAATCGGTCTGCGCCGGTGCCACCCGCGTGCCCTGCGGGAAATACAGCAGGTCGCGCTGGCCCAGGTAGAGCAAGGCACAGACCAGCACATAGGCCGCGGCGAGAATGGCCGCCGCGATCGCGGTGTAACGCAGCATCGCGCTAGCCGTGCTTGCGCTGCGCCTCGGCGAAGGCGGCCAGTTGCTCAGGTGTGGCCTCGGCCTGGTGCTGCGCCTTCCAGTCGGCGAACGGCATGCCGTAGACGCGCTCGCGCGCCTGCTCCTTGCTGAGGTCTTCGCCTTCGGCGGCCGCCGCCTCGCGATACCAGTCGGCCAGGCAGTTGCGACAGAACCCGGCCAGGATCATCAGGTCGATGTTCTGCACGTCAGGGCGGACCTGATTGAGGTGCTGCAGCAGGCGACGGAAGGCGGCGGCCTCGATGCGGGTGGTGTCGGTCATGGCGGAATCGGGGACAATGGACATCCC
Organism: Xanthomonas sp. LMG 12461; assembly: GCF_009192935.1. Classification (NCBI taxonomy): domain Bacteria; kingdom Pseudomonadati; phylum Pseudomonadota; class Gammaproteobacteria; order Lysobacterales; family Lysobacteraceae; genus Xanthomonas; species Xanthomonas sp. LMG 12461. The sequence goes on along the minus strand of NZ_NQYT01000018.1, from coordinate 99,809 downwards.
CCGACTCTACACCCGCCCGCCCCGATGACCGATTCCGCGCCCGTCTCCTCCGTCCCGGCCCGCATCCTCGACGGGCGGCGCATCGCCGAAGACCTGCTCGACGAGCTCAAGGCGCGGGTCGACGCGCGGCTGGCGGCCGGGCAACCGCGGCCCGGATTGGCGGTGGTGCTGGTGGGCGGCGATCCGGCCTCGGCGGTGTACGTGCGCAACAAGCGCCGCGCGGCCGAAAAGGTCGGCATCGAGGCGTTCGACTACGACCTGCCGGCGGGCACCAGCGAAGCCGAACTGCTGGCGCTGATCGACCGGCTCAATGCCGATCCCAAGATCCACGGCATCCTGGTGCAGTTGCCGCTGCCGGGCATCCCCGATGCCAGCCGGCTGATCCACCGCATCGATCCGCGCAAGGACGTGGACGGCTTCCATCCGGAGAACGTCGGCCACCTGGCGCTGCGCGAATTCGGCCTGCGCCCGTGCACGCCGCGCGGCATCGTCACCCTGCTGGCGCACACCGACCAGCCGGTGCGCGGGCGCAACGCCACCATCGTCGGCGTCAGCAACCATGTCGGCCGGCCGATGGCGCTGGAGCTGCTGATCGCCGGCTGCACGGTCAGCTGCTGCCACAAGTTCACCCCGCCGGAGGTGCTGCAGGCGCGGGTGCGCGACGCCGACATCCTGGTGGTGGCGGTGGGCCGGCCGGGGCTGATCCCGGGCGAGTGGGTCAAGCCCGGCGCGGTGGTGATCGACGTCGGCATCAACCGTCTGGACGACGGCCGCCTGGTCGGCGACGTCGGCTTCGACGCGGCGGCGCAGCGCGCCAGCTGGATCACGCCGGTGCCGGGCGGGGTCGGGCCGATGACCGTGGCCACGCTGATGCAGAACACGATCGAGGCCGCTGAGGCGGCTGGGAGTCGGGATTCGGGATTCGGGATTCGTTGAAGGCTGCGCGGGATTTGGGAATCGGGATTCGGGATTCGTTAAAGGCGGAGCAAAAGCGCATGCGCGGCCTTTCCGGTTTGCATGCGGGATCGGCAGTCCGTCGAGATCGCCCTGCTGAAAGAGAGGCAAACGGTCCGACCGCGCAGGGCGCCGCCTTGACGAATCCCCACTCCCGAATCCCCAATCCCCGCCCCAATGCGTTAAAATGCCGCGCTTCCCCATACTCGGGTCCGCCGATGCTGCGCATCCAGGCTGAAGCTCTCACCTACGACGACGTCTCGCTCGTCCCCGCCCATTCGACCGTCCTGCCCAAGGACGTCAGCCTGGAAACCCGGCTGACCCGCGACCTGCGCCTGAAACTGCCGATCCTCTCGGCCGCGATGGACACGGTCACCGAGCACCGCCTGGCGGTGGCCATGGCCCAGCTCGGCGGCATCGGCATCATCCACAAGAACCTGACCCCGGCGCAGCAGGCGGCCGAAGTGGCCAAGGTCAAGAAGTTCGAGGCCGGCGTCATCACCGAGCCGTTCACGGTCGGTCCGGAGACCACCATCGGCGAGGTGCTCAAACTCACCCGCGCCCGCAACATCTCCGGCGTGCCGGTGGTCGACGGCAGCGAACTGGTCGGCATCGTCACCAGCCGCGACATGCGCTTCGAGAAGAAGCTCGACGATCCGGTCCGCCACATCATGACCAAGAAGGATCGCCTGGTCACCGTGCGCGAAGGCGCCAGCGACGAGGAGGTGCTGCAGCTGCTGCACCGCCATCGCATCGAGAAGATCCTGGTGGTCAACGACGGCTTCGAGCTGCGCGGCCTGATCACGGTCAAGGACATCCAGAAGAAGACCGACAACCCCAACGCCGCCAAGGACGCCGCCACGCGGCTGCTGGTCGGCGCCGCGGTGGGCGTCGGCGGCGATACCGAACAGCGCATCGAACTGCTGGCCGCGGCCGGCGTGGACGTGGTCATCGTCGATACCGCGCACGGCCATTCGCAGGGCGTCATCGACCGCGTGGCCTGGGTCAAGAAGACCTACCCGCAGCTGCAGGTGATCGGCGGCAACATCGTCACCGGCGACGCCGCGCTGGCGCTGATGGACGCCGGCGCCGACGCGGTCAAGGTTGGCGTAGGCCCCGGCTCGATCTGCACCACGCGTGTGGTCGCCGGCGTCGGCGTGCCGCAGATCACCGCGATCGATATGGTCGCCGAGGCGCTGCAGGACCGCATCCCGCTGATCGCCGACGGCGGCATCCGCTACTCCGGCGACATCGGCAAGGCGCTGGTCGCCGGCGCCTCCACGGTGATGGTCGGCGGCCTGTTCGCCGGCACCGAGGAAGCGCCGGGCGAAGTCGAACTGTTCCAGGGCCGCAGCTACAAGAGCTACCGCGGCATGGGCAGCCTGGGCGCGATGGAGAAGGGCAGCAAGGACCGTTACTTCCAGGACGCCTCCGACGCCGACAAGCTGGTGCCGGAAGGCATCGAAGGCCGCGTGCCGTACCGCGGTCCACTCAGCGGCATCATCCACCAGTTGATCGGCGGCCTGCGCGCGACCATGGGTTACGTGGGCTGCGCCACCATCGAGGACATGCGCACCAAGCCCAAGTTCGTCACCATCACCGGTGCCGGCCAGCGCGAAAGCCACGTCCACGACGTGCAGATCACCAAGGAACCGCCGAACTACAGGATGGGCTGACGCCCATCCGGGAATGGGGAATCGGGAGTCGGGAATCGATGAACCAGCGTCTGCACCGCTTTGCCCACTCCCGATTCCCCGTTCCCGATTCCCGGCCCCAATGACCAACATCCATAGCGACAAGATCCTCATCCTCGATTTCGGTGCGCAGTACACGCAGTTGATCGCGCGGCGCATTCGCGAACTGGGCGTGTATTGCGAGATCTGGGCGTGGGACCACGATCCGGCCGAGATCGCCGGCTTCGGGGCGAAAGGCATCATCCTCTCCGGCGGCCCGGAATCGACCACGTTGCCGGGCGCGCCGGCCGCGCCGCAGGAAGTGTTCGACAGCGGCCTGCCGATCTTCGGCATCTGCTACGGCATGCAGACCCTCGCCGCGCAGCTCGGCGGCGCCACCGAAGCGGCGGACCAGCGCGAGTTCGGCCACGCCGAGGTCGAGGTGGTCGCTGCCGATGCGCTGTTCTCCGGGTTGACCGATCACGCAGGCGCCTCGCGTTTGAACGTGTGGATGAGCCACGGCGACCACGTCTCGCAGGTGCCGCCGGGCTTCACCATCACCGCCGTCACCGACCGCATCCCGGTCGCGGCCATGGCCAACGAGGCCAAGCGCTGGTACGGCGTGCAGTTCCATCCGGAAGTCACCCACACCCTGCAGGGCCAGACCCTGCTGCGCCGCTTCGTGGTCGACGTGTGCGGCTGCGCCACGCTGTGGACCGCGGCCAACATCATCGACGACCAGATCGCCCGCGTGCGCGCCCAGGTCGGCGACGACGAAGTGATCCTCGGCCTGTCCGGCGGTGTCGATTCGTCGGTGGTCGCCGCGCTGCTGCACAAGGCGATCGGCGACAAGCTGACCTGCGTGTTCGTCGACACCGGCCTGCTGCGCTGGCAGGAAGGCGATCAGGTGATGGCGATGTTCGCCGAGCACATGGGCGTCAAGGTGATCCGCGTCAACGCCGCCGACCGCTATTTCCAGGCGCTGGCCGGCGTCAGCGATCCGGAAGCCAAGCGCAAGATCATCGGCAACCTGTTCGTGGAGATCTTCGACGAAGAGTCGAACAAGCTCCGCAACGCCAAGTGGCTGGCGCAGGGCACCATCTACCCGGACGTGATCGAGTCGGCCGGCAGCAAGACCGGCAAGGCCCACGTCATCAAGAGCCACCACAACGTCGGTGGCCTGCCCGAGCACATGAAGCTGGGCCTGGTCGAGCCGCTGCGCGAACTGTTCAAGGACGAAGTGCGGCGCCTCGGCGTCGAACTCGGCCTGCCGCGCAGCATGGTCTACCGCCATCCGTTCCCCGGCCCCGGCCTGGGCGTGCGCATCCTCGGCGAAGTGAAGCGCGAGTACGCCGAACTGCTGGCCAAGGCCGACGCGATCTTCATCGACGAACTGCGCAAGGCCGACCTCTACGACAAGACCAGCCAGGCCTTCGCCGTGTTCCTGCCGGTGAAGTCGGTCGGCGTGGTCGGCGACGCCCGCGCCTACGAATGGGTGATCGCGCTGCGCGCGGTGGAGACCATCGACTTCATGACCGCGCACTGGGCGCACCTGCCGTACGACTTCCTCGGCACGGTGAGCAATCGCATCATCAACGAACTGCGCGGCGTGTCGCGGGTGGTGTACGACATCTCGGGGAAGCCGCCGGCGACGATCGAGTGGGAGTGAGGTGACCTCCTTCGTGGGCGGCGCTGGCTGATCGGCGCGCCCTGAAGCAGGCTTGGCATTTCGGTAGTGTTCCCGCTCGCCTTCCAGCATCGAGTCCAGCAGGTCGCTGTCCGTCAGCTTGGTACTGCGTAGCTCCAGCGCCTGATACGGCGTGTCTTTCTTCGAAGAACCTCCCGCACCGTCAGCCCGGATGCTGCGATCGGCTCCACAAGTCGCTTCCGGCTTGGAGGTGTCTTGAGGTATTCGACGACCTGTGGGTGTGCTCCCGCGTGGCGGATCAGAGCGAGGTGTTGCGCGAGGTGCCGCATTCCGGGTTGTGGCAGATCACGGCCTTCATGGCACGGTCTTTGCCGCCTGGGTGGCTTCGACCGCGCCTGCGGCCGCCGCCAGTGCAGCGGCGGTCTGCGTATCCTTGCGCTCGCTGTAGCGGTCGACCAGGTAGTCGCTGCGGCCGCGCACCAGATAGGTGAACTTCACCAGTTCCTCCATGACGTCCACCACGCGGTCGTAGTACGCCGATGGTCTCATGCGGCCATTGGCGTCGAACTCCTGCCAGGCCTTCGGGACCGACGACTGATTCGGGATGGTCACCATCCGCATCCAGCGCCCAAGCATGCGCAGCGCGTTGACCACGTTGAAGGATTGCGATCCGCCGCAAACCTGCATCACCGCGAGCGTGCGTCCCTGCGTCGGGCGGACGCTGCCTTCCTGCAGAGGCAGCCAGTCGATCTGGTTCTTGAAGACCGACGACACCGCGCCATGACGTTCGGGGCTCACCCAGACCTGGCCTTCCGACCACAGCGAAGCGGCGCGCAGTTCCTGCACCTTCGGATGGTCCGGGCCGACGGCATCGACCATGGGCAGGTCGTGCGGATCGAAGACGCGGGTTTCGGCGCCGAAGTAGTCCAGCAGCCGTTGCGCTTCCAGTGCCAGCTTTCGGCTGTAGGACTCCGGGCGCAGCGATCCATACAGGATCAGAATGCGCGGCTTGTGCTCGGCATCGCCGGCGGCCAGGCGCGCGCGATCCGCTGCGGGCGCAAGCGTTGCATCCAGATTGGGAAGGTCCATGATCGATTGCCTGGGTTCATTAATTCTATTATTCTAAAATAATGGAACATTTGACCGCAACCAAGGCCTTGTCGGCACTGGGCCACGAGACCCGTCTGGCCATCTTCCGGCTGCTCGTCCAGGCCGGACCGGCGGGCAAGCTGGCGGGCGAGATCGCCAGCGCGCTGACCCTGCCGGGGCCGACCCTGTCCTTCCACCTGAAGGAGCTGGCGGCTGTCGGGATGATCCGCGCCGAGCAACGGGGCAGGACGGTCTGCTATCGCGCCGAGTTCGACACGATGACGCGTCTGCTCGATTACCTGACCGAGAACTGCTGTGGCGGCGACGTGCGTTGCGGAGAGGGACGGACTTGCTGACGCTTTGCCATTCGATGCGGGATGGCTGCGACATGAGCGTGGGCACGGCTCATGCGGCGCCGACGGCGCATCACCAGGCTGCCGCCAACCGTCGTTTCGGTCTTCTGCACATATCGAGGTGATGTCATGGACGTCGTGATCAGCCTGGCGCAGTTCGATCCGCAGATGGAAGAACTGCTGCAGTCCTCGGGGTTGCCGACCTCCGACCTGATCGCCGATCACGCGTCGCGACAGTTCCTTGCCGCGCGTCGGGGTGGGTTGGTCGGCACGGTGGCTGTCGAATTCCATGGCGAACATGGCGTGCTGCGTTCGTTGTGCGTCGCGGAGGGGCATCGCGGTGATGGCCTCGGGCGTCGGCTGGTTCGGGAGGCAGAGCGCCTGGCTATGCAGCGTGAGGTGCTTGCCTTGTATCTGCTGACCACGACGGCGCAGGATGTGTTCGCCGCCATGGGCTACGTACAGTGCGACCGACGGCAGGTGCCGCCGCTGGTCGTGGCGTCGAGCCAGTTCGAACGCCTCTGTCCGTCCAGCGCCGTCTGCATGTCGAAGCTCCTGTGATCCAGGCGCTGCCTCTCATCAACAAAGGAAGCCGGTGACCGTGACAGCGACCATCGTTTCGGCCAGTCCCGTGCATGCCCAGCGCATCGCGGACATCTACAACCACTACATCGCCAACACGTGCGTCACGTTCGAACTGGATCCCGTGACGTCGGCCGACATGGCCAGGCGCATTGCAGACGTCCAGAGCGTCGGCCTTCCGTGGCTGGTGGCGCTGGTGGGCGACGAGGTTGCCGGGTATGCCTACGCCACACAATGGAGAGCGAGAAAGGCGTACCAGCGTTCGGTGGAATCCACGATCTACCTGGCTGATGGGCATCGGGGGCGAGGGCTGGGCGCTGTCCTGTATGGCGCGCTGCTGGAAACACTGCGACGGCTGGAGTTGCACGTGGTCATCGGCGGTGTCGCTCAACCGAACGATGCAAGTGCCCGGCTGCACCAGGCGCTGGGGTTCAAGAAGGTCGCGCACTTCGAGGAGGTCGGTTACAAGCTCGGCCGTTGGGTGGATGTCGTGTACTGGCAGTTGCTTCTTCCAGCCGCGCCCCACGAAAACGCGCTCTGACTAGCGACGCTGGTAGACGACGCCCTGAACCAAGACCTGATCTTGCTCCGGCGCCTCGTCGAAACGTCGATGCGCTTCGGCAATGGCGCGTTGATTCTCGTTCGCCCAATGGACCAGCGCCATGACCGGCTTCAATAGCGTGCGTCCAAGGTCGGTCAGTGCGTAATCCACGCGCGGAGGGATCGTCGGATACAGCGTCCGCGTGACCAGTCCATCGCATTCCAGTCCGCGCAGGGTCAGCGTCAGCATGCGCTGGGAAATGCCGTCGATGCCACGCTTCAATGCGTTGAAGCGCTGCGGGCCGTTCGCCAGCATGGCGACGATGTAGAGACTCCACTTGTCGCCGATGCGATCCAGGATCTGACGCGTCGCCAGACAGCCGCCCGCATCAGGTGCAGGGACGTCGACAGGTGGGTCGATGTGACCAGGTGACATCCGGTCACGCGTGTGCCGGCACGGCGCTGCGCTTGGGCGGCGCATCGCCAGGACACGCCTCCCAGCGCAACTCGCCGGTGTAGCGCGACGCCATGCGGCCCTGGTCGTCCAGCGCGAACAGATGCAGCCAGCGATTGTCGAACAGCGCGCGAACCTGCGGATGGCGTTCGAGGATGTCGGTGATCGCGTCGGTCGGTGCTTCGATCAGCACCGACAGCCGCAACGGTTCGTGGATCAGCCGTTCGCCGTCGTGGACCGACTGCCAGGGGAGTCCGCCGCGCAGCAGGCCGCCGTTGCCCTCAACCACGCCGATGCCACCGGTGACGTTGTGCAGCAGCTTGTTGCCTGCGCCGAAGACCTCGGGCGCGACGGTCGAGCCGTAGTACTGCAGGCTGATCCAGCTGGCGACCACCACCGGGGCGGTCAGGATCAATTCCAGCACGCCGAAACCTTTGTCGCGCCGCCAATCGTAGTCGTGCAGGAAGGCGCGTCCCGCCAGGTCGCGTCCGGTCGTGCGCGCACGCGGCGCGGCGATGAAAGCCTGGCAGCCGGCCAGGGCCCATTCCGGGCGCAGCTCGGCCCAGTCGCGGGCGCGATGCGCGATGTCCTGGCTGCGCTGCGCGCGCGGTAGGCGCAGTGCCCGCTCGCCGCGCGCCAGCGTGCCGGCGGCGTGCAGCCAACGCGTCGCCTGGTCGAGGTCGGCGGTATGCGCGGGCGAAGCATGGTCGGCGCTGTAGAGCGTGACCGCATCGGTCGTGGTGTCGTGCAGGGCGCCGACGAACAGCGTGTCGGCGGGAATGGCGATGCCGCGCTCGGCAAGCCCGGCGCGCACCTCGGGGTCGTTGAGCAGCGCGGCGAGCAGCCGCGCGTTCACTTCGCCCGAGTAGCCGCCGCAGGCGCCGCAGTGCAGGGCGCTGGCGTGCGGATTGTTGACCACGTTTGCCCCGTGGCCGGCGATCACGACAAGTCGAGCGAACCCGGTGGTGAGCGACATCGCGGTGAGGATGCGCGTGGCCATGGTCAGCCGCGTGTCGAGGTCGAGCGCCTCGGCCGGGCGCGGCGCGGGATCGTTCGGCGCCGCCTGCCGCGTCAGTCCCAAGCCATCGCGCAGCAGCTTGGCGACATAGATCGGGCCGGTGGCCTCGACGAAGGCAAACGAGGAAATGGCGGCCAGCTTGAAGCGTCCCCAGGCACGCTTCGCACGCGCCGCGATCCGCGCGGCGAGGTCCGCCTCGGCCACCGAGGCCGTCGCCGCTCCTGCGCAGGTGTGCACCGCTGGTGTCAGCAGCACCGGAAGGCGTGCCTCGACCACGTCCGAAGCGAAGCGCCGATGGCCGATGCCCAGCCCGAAGAAGCCGGCGAATCCGAGCGTCTGGATGCCGGCATCGAGGCTTTCCAGCGCGCGGCGGAACACTTCCGAGCGTACGTCGATGCAGAAGGCCATCTGCAACGTCATCCGGTCGGGGGCGACCGGGGCCGAGGCGGGCGCTGCAAGCACGCTGCCGAGCCGCCGCTGTGTGGCTCGTTCGGCCGCTTCCTGCAGGAGGCTGTCGACGACGTCGTCCGAAGTCGCCGCCACCGGCGTGGCGTAAGCGGCGACGGCGCTTCGCCACTGCGGCGCGATCTCCGCACCGAACTTGCCCAGCAGGGCGGCTTCCCAACTGATGCGGATGGCGAGCAGATCGGTCACGCAGGCATCGGTTCCGCCGCTCAACTCCGCTTGCCAGAGCCGATAGCGGGCGACCTGGCTCCAGCCGCCCAGCGTGGTCAGCAGACGGTGGAAATAGTTCTCCAGCGCGTCTGGCGCGAGGCCGAGGCGGGCGACGCCCTCGACGATCGCCTCTTCGGCAGTCGCTGGCGCGTCCGCCACCTGCTGTGCGAATCGGGTGAGTCCGGCGATTTCCGGCGTCAGATCGCGTGTCGCGACCAGCCGCCACGCGTTGTAGGCGCCGCCGGACTGCCCGGCGACCCACAGCGCCTGGCCCTGGTCGAAGTAGCTGGCGGCCCAGTGTCCGATGCGCTCTTCGACGATGCCCGGCCAGTCGACCAGCGACGCATCGCGTGCCAGATCGGCGACGGTCGGGATCGCCTGCGGGGCAGGGCGCGTGGCTTCGATGACGAGCTTCAGTGCGGACACGCTCGGCGGACGCAGCGCCGCCGGCGCGTTGTGCCAGGCCGCCTGCAGATCTTCTTCGGCGATCTCGCCGGACTGCAGTCGCTGCGCATACCAGGCGCGCGGCATGGTCACGGCGATGCCGGCGGCGCGCCGCAGCCGCGCCGCCGCGATCGGCAGCGGTTCGCCGGTCTGGCCGAGGAAGGGGTTGACCGCCACGCTCGAGGCGAGCGGCCAAAGCGGGGGAATGGCCCGCGCCGCACACGCGGCGGCGGCGATGATCAGCTCGTGAGACAAGGACGGTGCGTCGGTGGTGGTCATCAGCATGGCGGTGTCCTGGCGGTTAGGGAGTCACGAGGTCTTGCGGACGGACCAGCCGCCGAGCAGGCGATCGAGCGTGGCGTTGGCATACAGGCCATTGGCGAGATGCATGCGCAGTCCGGCGGCGGCCGGGTGCGTCGCCCACAGCGGGAACAGCGCCTGCGCCACCGCCACCAGGCCGAAGCTCAGCACCGCCAGCGCCATCAGCGTCCACTCCAGCCGACCCGGCGCCGGCGTCGCTGGCAGCACCCCGGTGGTCAGCCATTCGGCTGCGGTCTGCAGCGCGAAGTAGCCGACCGCGGCCGCGCTGGCGTAGAGCACGGTTTTTCGGGTGAGCGGACGGGGTGCGGCATCGGCCAGACCCTGGGCCAGCAGATAGGCGACGCCGAAGATCAGGATGGCGCCCAGGGCTAGCGCCTGCGGCGACTTGTGCTCGAAGCCGAAGGCGAACCCGAAGGCGGCGCCGATCCCGACATAGATCGCCAGCGCGATCAGGAAGGCGCGGCACACCGCCGCCCCATTGGGCACGGCGACCGGCCCAGGCCGGCGAATGGACGCCACCTGCTCGACGGCGCCGCCGGAGGCCAGGAAGGCATGGGCCTTGTAGAGGGAGTGCGCGACGATGTGCAGCAGCGCCAGCGGGAACAGCGCCAGCCCGCACTGCAGAATCATGAAGCCCATCTGCGCGACCGTGGACCAGGCCAGCGAGGTCTTGATCGCGGGTTGGGTCAGCATCACCAGCGCGCCGAACAGCGCGGTGAACCCGCCCAGCATGGCCAGCACGGCGAGCACGCCGGGGGCCGCCAGCATCAGGTCGGCAAAACGGATCAGCAGGAAGCCGCCGCCGTTGACCACGCCGGCATGCAGCAGCGCCGACACCGGTGTGGGCGCCTCCATCATCTCGGTGAGCCAGCCGTGGGTCGGGAACTGCGCCGATTTCAGCACCGCGGCCAGCGCAAGCAGGGCGGCGGCCGCGGTCAGCGACCAGTCGTGCTGGCCGCTGCGGGCCAGGGTGTTGATCGTGGCGATGTCGGTGGTGCCCAGGCTGTTCCAGACCAGCGCGGCCGCACTCACCAGGGCGATGGCGCCGATGCTGGAGAACAGGCGCTTCTTGCGCGCGGCGCGTTGCGCGGCCACACGCTGGGGATAGAACAGCAGCAAACGATTGAGCGCGATGCTGGTGGCGATCCAGGCCAGCACGACCTGGACCAGGTTGCCGGCCTGCACGAGTAGCAGCACCGCGGCGAGCGCGACGCAAAGCCAGCCGGTGAAATAGCCCTGCCGCGCTTCGCCATCCAGATAGGTGCGGGTGTAGCGCACCACGATCCAGCCGACGAAGGCGACCAGCAGCAGCATCGTGGTGCTCACCGCATCGAGCCGGACCGACAGGCCGATGCCGCTCCATCCGATAAATGCGCTGCCGTCAGCGCCGCGGGCGATCAGCAGCGCCAGCGAGGCGATGGCGACGAGCAGTGCGCCGAGCGCGGCACGTTCGGCGAAGGCGGGGAGGAAGCGGGGGCGTCGGCCGCTGCGGACAAAGCCGAACACGGCCGCGACCAGCAGCAGGAGTGGGGCAGAGAGCGGCAGCAGATAGAGCGACAAGGCAATCCCCTTGGATCGAGCGCAGTGGCGGGCGGCGCCACGATAGCGATCGGCGGGGTCGAACAAAAATTCATTGTTTTCATGATATCGTTCGTTATTATCGAACAATGGCCGCTTTGAACTACAACCACCTGCGTTACTTCTGGGCTGTGGCCCACGACGGCAACCTGACCCGCACCGCCGAGCGGCTCAACCTCACCCAGTCCGCCTTGTCGGTGCAGATCCGCAAGCTGGAGGAGCGTTTGGGCCATGCACTGTTCGAGCGGCGCGGGCGGCAACTGCACCTGACCGAGGCGGGGCAGATCGCGCTGGACCACGCCGATGCGATCTTCGCCACCGGCGACGAACTGCTGGGCACGCTGCGGCAGACCGGCGCCGCGCGGCAGGCGCTGCGGGTCGGCTCGCTGGCCACGCTGTCGCGCAACTTCCAGCTGGAGTTCCTGCGGCCGCTGCTCGGCCGAACCGACATCGACCTGATCCTGCGCTCGGGCAGTGCCGGCGAACTGCTGCGGGCGCTGGAGGCGCTCAATCTCGACGTGGTCCTGCTCAACCAGGCGCCGGCCACCGACGCGCTGACCCCGTTCGTGACCCATCGGCTCGCCGAGCGCCCGGTCAGTTTGGTGGGCACGCCGGACCGGTTGGGTCATGCCGCCAGCATCGCCGATCGGCTTCGCCAGCATCCCATCATCCTGCCGACGGTGGACAACAGCGTGCGCGCGGGATTCGACGCCCTGGCCGATCGTCTGGGCGTGCGACCGCAGATCGTGGCGGAGGTGGAGGACATGGCGATGATGCGCCTGCTGGCGCGCGAGGACATCGGCCTGGCCGTGCTCCCGCCGATCGTGGTCAAGGACGAGATCGCCGCCGGCGTGCTGGTGGAGGGCGATCAATTGCCGGACATCGTGGAGACCTTCCACGCCGTCACCATGTCGCGGCGCTTCCCAAATCCGTTGGTGCGGCTGCTGCTGCTGCCGACGGCAACAGCAGAAAGCCTGTAGTTCCTTTTTCCCCGTGATTGCCCGATCTTCAGGCAGGTTCTAGGCTACGTGATGCAACGCTTGGGCCGTCTACCTGCGTCGGAAGAGAGACTGGCAATATGAAGTCATGTGAATAAGTAACGGCATCTGGCTGTCGGTCGAAGGGTGAACGACGGCCAAGTACACGGACAGAGACGTATGGTGTCGATCCAGGTGGGTGGCGAGGACAAGACTGCAGAGATCGTCAATTGGTTGATCTGGAGCGACAAGCGCGCAGGTCTGCAGCTGAAATGTTCCTACTTAAATAAGGGCGCCGTTTTACACGCGCTCAAAGATTGCGTCATCGTTCCCACTCGCGAACTGAATGATGTGCTGCTGACCAGATCAGGCAGCACGAACGTTACGCCTGTCGCGAAGGCGACGATATATGGCGAGCGGTATGCCGTGGTGCATTACCCTGGCGCTGCCGACAAGCCCTACGTTTTCAAAATGGAGGGAATCGACTTCATTGCGCCGATGGTGAAGAACGGCGCGCCGGTTCTGCAATATTTCATCAGGGTGGCTAAGGCGCGGCAGGCGCATGCAACGTCGCAAACAGATAGCAAGATCGCGGCCAATGTCGTAGACCAGCTGGGCAGGCTGCCTGTCAGTGTCGAAACGGCCTTGCATGCCTACTGCACGGGACACAACGGCACGCTGCTCCCCGGGCCGGGCCTGATCTATCCGTTCGGTCTGAACGAGAGCCAGTTGGCGGCGGTCGAGCATGCGTTCCGTGCTCAGGTCAGCGTGATCGAGGGTCCGCCCGGGACGGGCAAGACCCAGACGATTCTCAACATCCTTGCCAACATCCTGCTGCGTGGGCAGACAGTGGCGGTGTTGTCCAACAACAATGCAGCAGTAGAAAACGTCTACGAGAAGTTGGAGAAGTGCGGACTGGGCTATCTGGTCGCTAAACTCGGCAATCAGGAAAACCGCGACGATTTTTTCGCCGATCTGCCGCCATGGCCATCTGACGCACCCGAGCCGGCGCCGACGCTGGAGGAGATCCAGGGTCTGTTGGGTCGCTTGACGCAGCAGTTGCGCGATCGCAATCGGTTGGCGCAATTGCAGGCCGAACTCGACGAGTTGACCATCGAGCGGCGCTATCTCCAGCAATGGCAGGCGGAAAACGGCGTGCATGCTGCCGTCTCGCTGGAAAAGTACGGGTTGACGCCGCACAAGACCGCAGACTTGATGGCCTACTTGGCCCATCTCGGCCAAGAGCGTGTCCGCCTGCGGGATCGCATCGAGTTGTTGTTCAACTTCGGGATCCTTCGTGTCAAGCCTTTCGCCAACGCAGATGAGCGACTGTCCGTGTTTCATGCGCTGCAGATGCACTACTACGACAAGGAGCTACAGGAAAAGGCGGCGGAGTTGCAGGCTTGCCGCAAATCGCTGGCGCAAGGAAACTTTACTGCCTTGTTGGATGCAATGACTTCTGCGTCCATGCGCCATCTGAAGCAACACCTACAAAGTCTGCCCCTGCCATCGGACAGCTTCGATGGCAAAACCTACCGGCAAAGGTTCGATGTCTTCTTGAAGCGCTTCCCGATCCTGGGAAGCGGTACGCACTCCATCATCAATTCGATCGCACCGGAGACGATCCTTGATTACGTGATCATCGACGAGGCCTCGCTCCAGGACATCGTACCGGGCATCTTGCCACTGGGCTGTGCGAGGAACCTTATTGTTGTCGGCGACAACCGCCAGTTGGCGCACATTCCAGTTAAGCTGGGTCTGTCAGCGCCCGCCGAGGCCTACGATTGCGAGCGCTACAGCCTGCTCGATTCGTGTATCGCCGTGTTCAAGCAGGCGCTACCAAGGACACTGCTCAAAGAGCACTATCGCTGCCATCCCAGGATCATCCAGTTCTGCAACCAGCAGTTTTACGATAACGCATTGGTGCCGATGACCGAAGATCAAAGCGAAGCGCCTTTGCGCCTGATTGTGACCGCCAAGGGCAACCACACCCGTCAGAACACCAATCTCCGCGAATTGGATTCCCTGCTCAAGGTGCTCGATGATGAGGATGACGCGGTTGGCATTGATGGCGATGGGCGTGGATTCATCGCGCCGTTCCGGGCGCAGGTGAATCTCTCTGATTCGCGCCTGCCGGCGGAGTTCGTGAAAGACACGGTGCATAAGTTCCAGGGTCGAGAGTGCGATGAGATCGTCTTCTCCACGGTGCTGGACAAGAAGCGCTACAACCAGGATCCGAAGCGCCTGAGCTTCGTTGACGACCCACGCATGATCAATGTGGCGGTATCGCGAGCCAAGCAGCGCTTCACCCTTGTGACTGGCGATGACGTATTTGCCGACAATGGCCACATCGCTGCCTTGGTGCGCTATATCAGCTATTACGCCGAGGGTGCGCAAGTCGTGCGGGCGCCTGTGATCTCTGCATTTGATCTGCTGTACCGCGAGTACGACCAGTCCCTGGCCCGCTTGAATGCTCGCTTGCGCCCCGAAGATTCACAGTACAAGTCCGAGCAGATCGTGGCACAGCTACTGCGCGAGGTTCTGTCCACATCCGAGTGCCATGCCTTGATGTTCCACGATCAAGTCAAGCTGGATCAAGTCGCAGCCTCGAGCAACCCGGAGTTGACGGAACGCGAGCGGGCCTTCATGGCGCGTGCCAGTTGCGATTTTGTTGTTTATTTCCGGGTTGGAAAGATCCCAGTGGGGGTAATTGAAGTCGATGGCGGCCTTCACGACCGGCCCGAGCAGATGGAGCGGGATCGCTTGAAGAACGGAATCTTGTCCAAAAGCGGCATTGCCATCCTGCGCTTGCGCACTGTGGAAAGCGGCATCAAGGAGAAGATCACCGATTTTCTTGTAGAGTGGATGAGTGCTGTGGCCGAGAGCTGAATAGCCTGACAAGGTGCGCGAGGACATCGGCCTGGCCGTGCTCCCGCCGATCGTGGTCAAGGACGAGATCGCCGCGGGCGTGCTGGTGGAAGGCGATCAATTGCCGGACATCGTGGAGACCTTCCACGTCGTCACCATGTCGCGGCGCTTCCCGAATCCGCTGGTGCGGCTGCTGTTGCAGCCAGCGGCTGCGGCGGGTGGCGCGTAGCGCCTCGCCGAAACGTCTCGCCAACTGCGACGAACCCTAGGTGTGTCAGCGATGAGCGACCGCTGCGCGTTCGTCGCGCAGGCAAGCGACGACATGTGGCATGCCATCCCGTGACGCGAACACGGCGATATGCGCTTGTCTCGATCGTGCGATGTCCTTCAACCGCAGCGGTTCGAAGGGTCGGTTGACGACGCGATGGGCGCTGCTGCCCATGCGAACAAGCGTCATCGCCCCCTCACGCAGTTTGGCGATCGTGGAGCGCACGACTCCCGTGCATGCAGCGCTCACACGGCTTGAGGTCTAACGAGGCATTCACTCATAGACTTAGATGCACGTCGCACGCGCTTCACGCGTGACCTATGCCACCATCGTTTTCGCATCTCTTCGGAAAGCGTTTCCATTTTTGCGGATATCCATTCGCTCCGAAATCCATCGCGCTGGTGTTATTCGATAACATCCGGCGCCGCCATCCAGCAGGTGCGCGTGTACCGAGAACTTGCACAGGCCCAACGTGATGCATGCCTGGATGCGGAGCAGAGAAAAGCGCTGCTCATGATCGCGTCCGGCGCGCCGATGGAGGAATGCCTGGATGCACTGACCGACGCCGTGGCGCGGCTTGCTCCGGGCGCGCGCGCGTGCGTACTCCTGGCGAGCGAGGACCGCCGCACGATGGGCGGCGGCTACTCGTCGCACTTCCCGCCGACATTCGCCGCGGCCATCCGCGGCTTGCCGATCGGGGAAGCGCTCATCGGTACCTGCGGGACCGCCATCCATGAGGGGCATCCGGTCGAGTGCGAGGACGTGGAGCACGCGCCGCAATGGGCCGCGCCCTGGCGCTCGCTTTGCCTGGAAAACGGCATCCTGGCGTGCTATTCGCACCCGGCCATCGGGCAGGGCGGCAAGGCGGTCGGATCGTTCTTTCTGTGTCTTGCGGAAGCGCGGCAGGCTACTGCGTGGGAGCGCAAGGTCGCCGAGTTCGGCGCGCTGGTGACCAGCATCGTGGTGGAGCGGGAACGGGCCGCCGCGCATCTGCGCAAGGAAATGGCGGCGCTCGCCCGCCTGCAGGAACTGAGTGCCGAGCTGGTGGGGCCGGGAGAGTTCGAGCCGCTGCTGCAGAAGATCCTCGCGGCGGCCGCCGACATCTCGGGAACCGACAAGGGCAACATCCAGATCTTCGATCCGGTCAGGAAAACCCTGCGGATCGTCGTGCATCAGGGACTGGGCCCGCGGTTGGTCGAGCATTTCCGCGAGGATGGGTGGGATGCCAGTTGCGGGGAAGCGGCGAAGCAGGTGCAGCGTCTGGTCGTCGCCGACGTGGAGAAGCTGGAAGGCCTGCAGGGGACATTGGGGCTGGAGATCGTGCTGGAGGATCAGATCCGCTCCATCCAGTGCATGCCCTTGCTCAGCCGCGATGGCCGGCTGTTGGGCATGCTCAACAATCATTACCGCTGGCCGGGCGGCCCCGACCCGGACGCGCTGCGCTACATCGACCTGCTCGCACGCCAGGCCGCCGAACTGGTGGAGCGGCATCAGATCGAAGCGGAGCTGGCGCAGGAGCGGCGGCGCAAGGACGAGTTCCTGGCCATGCTCGCGCACGAGCTGCGCAACCCGTTGGCGCCGTTGCGCAACATGCTGGAAGTGCTCAAGCGCTCGCATGGCAACGAGGCGTTGTCGCGGAAGGCGCACGAGGTCATGGAACGGCAGGTACGGCAGCTGGTGCGCTTGGTGGACGACCTGCTCGACGTCAATCGCATCAAGCAGGGAAAACTGGAATTGCGGCGCGAGTCGCTGCTGCTGGCCGAGGTGATCCAGCAGGCCGTCGAGGTCTGCCGTCCTGCATTGGACCAGCAGCGGCATCGCTTGCGCGTGGTGTTGCCGGAGACGCCGCTGCCCTTGCAAGGAGACCCGGTCCGTCTCACCCAGGTGTTCGGGAATCTGCTCACCAACGCGTGCAAGTACACGCCACCCGGGGGAGACATCGAGGTTCGGGTCGACGCGATCGAGGGCAGCGCCGAAGTCGTGGTGCAGGACAACGGTTCCGGCATCCCACCGGACAAGATCGACGCCATCTTCGAACTGTTCACCCAGGTGGACCGCACGCTGGAGCGTGCGCAAGGCGGGCTTGGCATCGGCCTGATGCTGGTCAGGCAACTGGTCGAGATGCATGGTGGCACTGTCGAGGCACGCAGCGAGGGGGCAGGGAAGGGCAGCACGTTCGTCGTGCGGCTCCCCTCCGACGCCGCGCCTGCCGCAGTGTCGGGCACGGGAGATGTCAGGCCGGCACCAACCGTGCGCCGGATCCTGGTGGTCGACGACAATGCGGACATCGCGCTGGCGCTGGCCGCGCTGCTGGAACTGGACGGACATGACGTGCGCACCGCGGGAGGCGGAGAGGAAGCGCTGGCGTTGGGCGCACGCGTGCGCCCCGAGGTGATCCTGATGGACATCGGCATGCCCGGCATGGACGGGCACGAAGCGTGCCGCCGCATCCGCGACTGCGATTGGGGCAGGGACATCACCATCGTCGCGCTGACCGGCTGGGGGCAGGACGGCGATCGCCAGGATTCGGCGCGGGCCGGGTTCGACGCGCACCTGGTCAAACCGGTGGGATTTGCCGAGTTGCATGGCCTGTTTGCCGGGCTGGACTGACCTGGTCAGGTTCGGCGTCTGCAGCGTCCAGTGTGTGGAGCCTACGGGTGATGTGCAGCGCGGCTGAACCGCTACACGTGGCATGACCGTATCTACGTGGTTCGCTTGGCGTGGCCCGACATGGCCACCAGATCTGAGCAGGACATCATCCCGTGCAGGCTTATGCTGGCGGCGCGGCGAAGGTCTCCGGCCATACCAGCGAGCGGTGAACCTGCGAGCCTGCCATGGCGCCGCTGGCGACGGCCAGTGACAGCGAATGCGGCGCTTTCGCCAGGTCGCCGCAGGCGAAGACGCCGGCCACCGAGGTCCTGTGCTCGGCGTCGATGCGGACCTGGAGGCCCATCGGCGTCTCTTCCAGCTGGCAGCCCATGGCTTCGGCGAGGGAGCCGGACGGGACGGTGCGCGGGGCCGTGAACAGGCCGGCGAAGGTCAGCCGCCGGCCGTCGGCCAGGACCACGTCGGCATGCCCCTCGATCCTGTCGATGGGCGCCTCCTCGATCGCCACGCTGCGGTCGATCAGGCGGGCCCTGGCCGCGTCGTCCAGTTGCAGCGCATCGTTGACGAGCAAGGTCACGTTGCCCCATTCGGTGAGCAGTTCGGCCTGGTGCGCGGACAGCGGGCCGGCGCCGACGATGCCGATGCGGCCCTGGTCCAGCTCGTAGCCGTGGCAGTACGGGCAGTGGAAGACCGCAGTGCCCCAGCGTTCGGCAAGACCGTCGACGGCCGGAAGCCGGTCGGCGACGCCGGTGGCCAGCAGGATGCGACTGCCTTGGTGCGTGCCGCCATCGGAGGTGGTCACGCTGAAGGCGTCCAGGGAGCCGGTGGCGGTCAGGGCATGGGCGTCGAGCCAGGCCAGCGTCGGATAGGCGTCGAGCTGCTGGCGCGCGGTCGCCGCGATGGCGTCCGGCGGCACGCCGTCCTGGCCGAGGAAGCCATGTGCATGGCGGGCCGTGCGATTGCGGCGCTGGCCCGCATCGATCACCAGCACGGAGCGGCGTGCCCGCAGCAATTGCAGGGCGGCGGCCATGCCCGCATAGCTGCCGCCGATGACGATGGTGTCGTAATGCATGCTCAGTTCCTCGTGCGTCGTGCCGCCGCGTGCCGGCGCGCGAAGTCGGCGGCCAGGTCGGCAAGGGTGATCTCCGAAAACCGCTTCAACAGCAACGCCTCGGCTTCTGCGAACGTGCCTTCCAGTGCGGCATTCACCGCTTGCTCCACCAGGCACGCCGGGGTTTCGTGGCGATTGCCGATGGCGAACAGGGCCGGTTCGCCCAGTGCCTCGTGCAACTGGCGCAGGGTGACCGTGGCCAGGTCGGCATGGATGCGCCACCCGCCGGCGTGCCCGCGGTCCGAGGTCACGATGCCGGCTTCGCGCAGGTAACCCATCGTGCGCCGGACCACGACGGGGTTGGTGCCCAGGCACTGGGCCAGGGCGTCGGAGGTCATGGGACCATCGTGCTCGGCCATGTGCAGCAGGGCATGCAGGACAGAGGACAGGCGGCTGTCGCGTTTCATGTAACTAATGATGTTTCGAAATGCGTGGCGGGTCAAGCACGACCTGCGTTCCGGCGTGGTCGATCGCGTGCAACCGGATCCGCCGCGATTGCGGGTGCGCTGGGGTCGGTGGCAGGGCGCTTGTTCATCGTGGACAGGTAACGACCTGGTCGGGCGCCATGGCCGCGGCGCTGTTTGTCGACCGCTTCACGCCCCGGACCACGTACCTTGATCCAGCCTGAGATGCAGGCGGAATTCCCCGGATGGGAAAGGAACATGGAATGAAGACGAAGGCGAAGGGCTTGGCGATCATGGCGGCGGCGGGGCTGGCGTTGTCCTTTCAGGCGCAGGCACAGTCCTGCTGTCCCTCTGGCGGGCACGGGGTGGTGGGCAAGGGACTCGGCGAAAGCGTGCCCAAGGCGCTGAATCTGGCCACGGATTCGGCCTGGCGCGTCTACGCGTTCTCGCGCGATGGCGTGAACTACCTGCAGATCAACGACGCCAGCGGTGTGGTGCGTGCCGCGGTCGGCCGCATCGGCAAGACCCTGTGGGTGCTGCCGATGGGCAGTGACGTGGCGCGGGTCTCGCTGACGGCATCGCCTGCGATGCCGTCGCGCGTGATCTACCGGACGGCCGATGTGGTGGTGCGCCTGCGCTCGGATGCACGCGGTGACGCGTGGGAGGTCACGGCGGTGGAGTGAGGCTGCCGGAGGCCGGGCTTTCGGACACCAGAAAGCTGAAGCTCAACGCATGGCGGCGCCGGCAGGTGCCGCCATGCGCCTGCAGGCGGACCGCCAGTTCCCGCTCGGGCGCTTCCGGACGGCGCCGCAACGCGCTCAGCATCGCCGCATCGGCGGTGATGCGGATGGCGATGCCCTGTCGTCCTTGCGCACGCCATACCCGTGCGCGCAGCAGATGCGTGTGGGCCACGGGCAGGGTCTCGATGGCGTCGAGGATGCAGCGATAGGCCACCAGTTGCAGACCCAGCGAGAGGCGTCGCGGGTCGCCATGCAGGCGGCAGCGGAACTCCGTGGCGCACAGGTTGGCGAAGGTCGGCGAGTGCAGCGTGTGGTACAGGCCGTGCGTCTCGATGCCGAGCGGGTAGAGCGCGGTGACGTATTCGTCCAGCAACTGCGCCTGGATCACGCCGGTGCGGGTCATCTGCATGGCGGCGGCGTAATGTCCGCGTGCGCGCAGATCCTCCACCACATCGCGACGCAGCTTGTTGATCTGGGTGCTGAGGTCGGTGTAGTCGACCACCCGTCGGCGCAGCGTGCGTTCGGCGGAGAGGTAGCCGGCCTGTGCGAAGGCCAGCGCCTGTTCCCGCAGGCGTCCGTCGTCGCGCATGTGCCGATAGGCGGCGGAAATCCGTGATCCGAACGCGAACATCACCGTGGCGGTGGCGGCGAGCAGGATCTGCACCACGAACGCATCGGCATCGTGCATGCCAGGTGCGACGACCTTGGGCATGGACAGGGCCACCGCAACATTCGCCATGACCACGCCGAGCGCCGCGCCCCGCCAGCCATGGCGCAGCGTCAGTACGATCGCCGGGACCACCAGCAGGACCATCAGCAACTGTCGCAGCAGCGCGTCGCCGGCCACGGCGATCGACGCCGACAGCACGACGACCACGGCGATCGACGCCAGCCCCTCGCGCAACAGCGAGGCCTGCAGTCGCGTGGGTTCGTCGCGGCGCAGCCACAGCAACGCCGGCAGCACGAACATCAGGGTGCCCAGGTAGTCGCCAAGCCAGTAGCGCAGCAGCACATCGAGCGGCGCCGGCCCGGCGGGGCCGCCCAGCGCGGTGTTGATCGCGATGTTGCAGAGCGTGCTCCACAGCGCGGTCGCCAGCGTCAGCGGCAGCAGCCAGTGATCGTTGCGTGCTAGGTCAGGCACCCGCTGACGCGCCAGGACCGGCAGCAGCGACACGGCGGGCATCAGCAGGAACGGACTCAGGTATGCCCAGGTGGCACTCGCGCCCCAGGTCTCGCTCATGGGAATGCGCAATGTCAGCAGCGCGGCGGCATCGCCGGCCAGCAACCACGGCCAGCGCCGTGCGGGCAGGAACAGCAGGCTGGCGACGCGCACTCCGGCCGGCAGATACCACTGGTCCACGGAACACCGCCAGGCCAGCAGGAAGGCGGCGCAGTAAGTGGCGCTCAGTAGAACGCCTTTGGCGATATCTCTTGCCGCGGCCATTCCCGCCATCCGTGGTATGTCGCGGCTACTGTATAAGCCGGATCGGCGGCGAGGGTAGACAGTTGGCGGTGTCGACGACAGTGTGAGATACGTCGCAGGTGCGCGACGCATGCAGGCGAATGCCGGGTGTTCTTTCGCGCGGATTCGCGAGCCGGCAAGGGGGCGCTTGCAGTCGTGCCGCTGTTTCGTCTGCGTGATGCTGCGCGTCGCTCGTGCAGGCGGCAGCACGTCTTCGACCGCTTCGATGTCGAGCCACGCGAACATGGCTGGTGCGATGATGCATGGCCACGTGCTCCTCGAAATTGACTGCGACAGCAGGGCAAGGATGTGCGCCAGCAAACCTGAAACGCCCTGCCACAACGGATGCGGCATGATCACTGCAGGTGCGTCGCGGAGGCATTCCGAGGGCGTCCGATACTCCTGCGTGACCGAATCGGATTGATGCCGGCGACGTGCGGCCGAGCCTGTGCGGCAGCGTTCGATCATCGCGTCGTCGGGCGGACTACCGACGGAGCCGGTGACAGGCGTAGCATCGCGCCATGGCGTCCATGCATCGACCTCCCGTTTCCGCATTGCGCGGTCTGGTGACAGCGGTATGGGCGCACGAGCCCGCACCGGTGTCGGCAGCCGTGCGGCTGCCTGCGCGCGAGCACGTGCTGCCGACCGGTGCCACGCATCTCGCCGTGCGGATCGGCGGTGCACCGTTGCGGGTGTTCGACCACGCGGACGACCTGTGCGGCCATTGCCTCGGCCACGCGGTGGTGGGTGGGGTACGCACGGCGTATCACGTGCGCGATGTCACGCAGCCTGCGGTCTCGGTCGGTGCGATGTTGCGTCCAGGCGCCACCAGCGTGTTGCTCGGTGTGCCCGAATCCGCCTTGGCCGGGCATCACACGCCGCTGGAACTGCTGCTGCCTGCCGGCGAGGTCGATGCGCTGCTGGAGCGGTTGCATGCATGCGCCGAGGCGTCGGCGCGCCTGGCTGCCTTCGAACGGTGGCTGGTCGACCGCGCCGGCGGCCGCCCGCCCGTGCGGCATCCGGCGCTGTGCGTGCTGCGTTCCGGTGGCTGGCATCCGGACTTGCGCGTGGAGACCCTGGTGCGCGCCAGCGGACTCAGCCATCGGCATTGCATCGCCATGTTCCGGCAGGCGACCGGTCTGGCACCGAACGCCTGGCTGCGGCTGCAACGCTTCTCGCACGCGCTGGACCTGGCGTGCGACCGCTCGCTGGGCTGGGCCGACATTGCCGCCGCCAGCGGCTTCGCCGACCAGGCGCACCTGACCAACACCTTCCGCAGCGTGGCCGGTGTCACTCCGTCCGCCTGGCGTCGGGCGGCCGATCCCGCCGCCCCCCGGCATGTGCCGCGCTGATCGCGGCGCAGGTCAATTTCCTGCAAGACGCGGCGCACGCAGGGTTCCACAATGGGCGCCTGGCCCACACGAGGACATGCCATGGCGATCCACGAACTGTATGCCTATCTGTGCGTGCGCGACGCCGCCGCCGCGATGGCGTTCTACGCCCGCGCGTTCGGTGCGCGCGAACTGTTCCGCCTTACCGAGCCCGATGGACGTATCGGTCATGCCGAGGTGGATCTCGATGGCCACATCCTGATGCTGTCGGAGGAGTATCCGGACATGGGCGTACGCAGCCCCGAACACCTTGGCGCCACGCCGGTCACGCTGCACCTGCACGTGGACGATGCCGACGCGTTGGTCGCCCGCGCGCTCGGCGCCGGCGCCACGCTCGAGCGCGGTATGCAGGACCACTTCTACGGTGAACGCTCCGGCACCGTGCGCGATCCCTTCGGCCACCGCTGGCTGATCGGCCATGCGATCGAGTCGGTGACGCCGGAGGAAATGCAGCGGCGTTATACGGCGCTGTTCGCGAAAGCAACGACAACCTGAGAGGGCGCGAGATCGTCAGCGCCCGTGCATGCCGGTGCGTACCGGCAGGAACTCCGGTTTCGCCGTCACTGCCGATGCACGAGACTTCTGTATCGGGTCGTTGCAACGCTTGCGTGCGTCGCCGGTCGCTCGCGCGGCGAGCCGCTGAGGCGTGTACGCAGGTGCGACACGGGCGACGCTAGGTTGGCGCCATCTCGACCGTTCCCAGCCAGAGGAGACCATCCGATGACCGAGGCTAACCAGCACGTCCTGCAGGCCGCGAACGTCGCCATCGCCGCAGGCGATTACGAAGGCTTTCTCGCCCATTGCACCGAAGATACGACCTGGCACTTCATCGGCGAGCGCACATTGCGGGGCAAGCAGGCGGTCAGGGAGTGGATGGCCGAGGTCTACCGGCAGCCGCCGCAGTTCGACGTTCTCAAGTACATCATCGGCGACGGCCACGTCGTGGCCCTCGGCCAGATCACGCTCGAGACTGGCGACGCCGGGACGTCGCGGTTCTCCTACTGCGACGTCTGGCGATTTCGCGATGGGCGGATGGCGGAACTGGAGGCGTACGTAGTGCCGCTGGCTGCAGCCCAGGACAGGTAGCGACGCGCATGTGCTCGGACGTCCGTTCGCAGCGCGGCCATGCTGTCCGCGTCTGCGCACGGCGTCGGCGGCGGGATCGCTCAGTGCAGCAAGGTGTCCGTCAGCAGCTTCAGATTCAGCACCACGATCAACGCGGCGATCGTCCAGGCCAGCCAGGCCAGGCCGCGACGCACCACCAGTGGTCCCATCCGCTGCTTGTCGGTGACGAAGCGCACCAGCGGGATCACCGCGAACGGCAACTGCATCGACAGCACCACCTGGCTCAGCACCAGCAGCTTGGCGGTGCCCTGTTCGCCGTACAGCGAGGTCACCGCGACCACCGGCACGATCGCCAGACCTCGGGTCAGCAGGCGCCGCGCCCACGGCGGCAGCCGCAGGTGCAAAAAGCCTTCCATCACGATCTGCCCGGCCAGGGTGGCGGTGACGGTGGAATTGATGCCGGAGGCCAGCAGCGCCACCGCGAACAGGGTGGAGGCCAGGCCGACGCCGAGCATCGGCGCGAGCAGTTCGTGGGCCTGTTCGATCTCCTGCACGTCGGTGCGGCCGTGCGCATGGAACACCGCGGCGGCCAGGATCAGGATCGCGGCGTTGACGAACAGCGCCAGGCTCAGCGCGATGGTGCTGTCGGCCAGCGCCCAGCGCAGCGCCGAGCGGCGGCCCTGGTCGGTGCGCTCGTAGGCGCGGGTCTGCACGATCGAGGAATGCAGGTACAGGTTGTGCGGCATCACCGTCGCGCCGATGATGCCGATCGCCAGGTACAGCGCGGCCGGATCGGTCACCATCTGCGCACGCGGGATGAAGCCTGACAGCACCTCGCGCAGCGGCGGCGCGGCCAGCACGATCTGCACCAGGAAGCAGGCGAAGATCACCGTCAGCAGGGCGATCACGAACGCCTCCAGCGCGCGGAAGCCGCGGCGCATCAGCAACAGCACCAGCAGCGCGTCGATCGAGGTGATGATCGCGCCAGCGGTGAGCGGGATGCCGAACAGCAGCTTCAGCGCGATCGCCGTGCCGATCACTTCGGCCAGGTCGCAGGCGACGATGGCCGCTTCGCAGGCCAGCCACAACAGGAAGTTCACCGGCTTGGAGTAGTGCGCACGGCAGGCCTGGGCCAGATCCAGCCCGGTGGCGATGCCCAGGCGCGCGGCCAGGCCCTGCAGCACGATCGCCATCAGGTTGGAGAGCAGGATCACCGACAGCAGCAGGTAGCCGAAGTGCGAACCGCCGGCGATGTCGGTCGCCCAGTTGCCCGGATCCATGTAGCCGACCGAGACCATGTAGCCGGGCCCGAGGAAGGCCAGGAAGCGGCGCCAGCCCAGGCCGCTGCGCGGCACGGCCACGCTGGCATGCATCGCGCCCAGGCTGGGACGCGCCTCGCCACGGCTGGCGTGCGCGGCAGCGGAACTCGGCAGGGGCAGGGGGGCGGCCATGGCAATGACACGTGGGGCGGGGTGCGAACGAGTATATAGCAGGTGCTATATGGATTAGCATTGGCAATTCAGATCGCTGCGATAGCCCGGATTCGGCCAGAATAGGCGGGTGGCCGGCGGGCGCCGGCACAGGACAAGGGCGTTGCGATGCAGAAAAGCGGGAAGTCGATGGCGCCGCCGGCGGTGCTGCTCGACGCCGAAGTGCAGGTCGAAAGCTTCCGCCAGGTGCGCGAGGCGCACCGCCTGGAGCTGATCGAGGACTACGTGGAGTTGATTTCCGACCTGCTCGCCGACGGTGGCGAAGCGCGGCAGGTGGATATCGCCGCGCGCCTGGGCGTGGCCCAGCCGACCGTGGCCAAGATGCTCAAGCGCCTGGTCAAGGGCGGTTGGGTGGTGCAGCGGCCCTACCGCGGCGTGTTCCTGACCGCCGAGGGCGAGGCGCTGGCCGCGGCCAGCCGGCAGCGCCACCAGACCGTGGAGCAATTCCTGCTGGCCCTGGGCATCGATGCCGACACCGCGCGCCGCGATGCCGAGGGCATCGAGCATCACGTCAGCGAAGCGACGCTGGCGGTCTTCGCCGAGTTCGTGCGCAAGCACGGCGCGTCGCGATGAGCGTCGGCGACGACGCGCAACGGGCGCGCGACGTACATTGGATGCGCCATGCGCTGGCCCTGGCCGAACGCGCCGAGCGCGAGTTCGACGAGATTCCGGTCGGCGCGGTGCTGGTCTCGGCCGAGGACGAGGTGCTGGGCGAGGGCTGGAACCTCAACATCGCCGAACACGACCCCAGCGCGCACGCCGAGATCGTCGCGCTGCGCCAGGCCGGCCGCCGGATCGGCAATCACCGCCTGGTCGGCAGCCGCCTGTACGTGACCCTGGAGCCGTGCGCGATGTGCGCGATGGCGGTGGTGCATGCGCGGGTGGCGGAACTGGTCTATGCCGCCACCGATCCCAAGACCGGCGCCTGCGGCAGCGTGTTCGACCTGCTCGCCGATCCGCGCCACAACCACCGCGTGCAGGTCCGCGGCGGGGTGCTGGCGGCGGAGGCGAGCACGCGCCTGACCAACTATTTCCGCGCCAAGCGCGGCAAGCCGCCGCTGGGCGCGTGAGCGGCCGGCCCCTGCCGGTCGCGCAGGCCGCGCGGTATCATTGAAGCCTGATACGACACTTCCGCGCCGGCCTCGCCGCCGCGAACGACGGGACGGTGATATGGCGCAAGCGCACGTGGCGAACGATCGGCTGATCTGGATCGATCTGGAAATGACCGGCTTGGATACCGATCGCGATTCGATCATCGAAATCGCCACGGTGGTGACCGACGCGCAACTCAACGTGCTGGCCGAGGGCCCGGAGTTCGCCATCGCCCATCCGCTGCAGACGCTGGAGGCGATGGACGAGTGGAACCGCAACCAGCACCGCCACTCCGGCCTGTGGCAGCGCGTGCTCGACAGCCGGGTCACGCTGGCCCAGGCCGAGGCCGAGACCATGGCGTTCCTGACCCAGTGGTGCAAGCCCGGCACTTCGCCGATGTGCGGCAACTCGATCTGCCAGGACCGGCGTTTCCTGCACCGGCAGATGCCGCGGCTGGAGCGCTTCTTCCACTACCGCAACCTGGACGTGTCGACGCTGAAGGAACTGGCGCGGCGCTGGGCGCCGACGGTGTCGGCCGGCCTGACCAAGACCTCCTCGCACACCGCGCTCAGCGACGTGCACGATTCCATCGACGAACTGCGTTACTACCGTCCGTTCATGGGCAGGCTGGGCGGGCAGGGCGAGGGCTGATCCGCGATCAGGACGCTGTCAGAGAGCATGCGATAGATCGCCCGACGATCGTCGGGCGGATACAGTCGCGCAGGGAATGCAGGCGCTGACGCCGCCGCTCAGCGCGCCAGCGGCGGGCCCGGCTTGGTCTCGCCGTCGTCGGTGACGCCCTTGGTCAGCAGCTCGGCGATCGGGCGGCCGTCGGCATCGTGGTGGTACACGTGCAGGTCGCGCTGCGGATACGGAATGCTCAGCCCGTTCTCCAGCAACTGGTTGCGGATCTGCTCCAGCGTGCTGCTCTTGGCCGCGCCGAAATCGCTGTTCTTGGCGTAGCCGAACAGCATCAGGTCCACCGTGCTCTCGCCCAGGTTGGTGACCTGCACGAACGGGGCGGGCGTCTTCAGGATGTTCGGATTGTCCTGGGCGATCTTCAGCAACAGCTCCTGCGCCTTCTTCAGGTCGTCGCCGTAGCCGACGCCGACGGTGATCTCCAGGCGCCGGTTGGGCAGGGTGCTGTAGTTGACGATCGGCGCGGTGGTGATGGTGCTGTTGGGCAGGGTCACCATGCGCTCGTCGAAGGTACGGATGCGGGTCTGGAAGATCCGGATCTCGTCGACCACGCCTTCCTGGCCGGCCACCACCACGTGGTCGCCGTCGCGCATCGGCCGCAGCACGATCAGCATGACCCCGGAGGCGATGTTGGACAGCGAATCCTTCAGCGCCAGGCCCACCGCCAGGCCGGCGGCGCCGAGCACGGCGAACAGCGAGGTCGGCGGCACGCCGATCTTCTGCAGCGCGGTGACCAGCACCAGCACCAGCATCAACGCATAGGCGACGTTGCGCAGGAAATTGCTGAGCGTGGCTTCCACCCGTGCGCGCAGCAGGGCGCTGCGCAGCCATTCGCTCAGGCGCTTGGCGACCCACATCCCGACCACCAGGATCAGGATCGCCACGCCCCAGTTGAGCGCGTATTGCGCCCAGTCCAGCGTCCGCCAGTCGAACGGGCGCGCCGCCCGCGTCGCCGGCGCAGCGGTCGTGGCCGCCGTCAGTGCCGTCAGCCACGACTGCATCGGCATCACCCCTTGCTCTTCAGCTTGGCCAGGCGCAGCCAGGTGTCGACCACGGTGTCGGGGTTCAACGAGACCGATTCGATGCCTTCCTGCATCAGCCACTCGGCCAGGTCGGGGTGATCCGAAGGACCCTGGCCGCAGATGCCCACGTACTTGCCCTTGGCGCGCGCGGCCTTGATCGCCATCGACAGCATCTTCTTGACCGCCGGATTGCGCTCGTCGAACAGGTGCGCCACGATCGAGGAGTCGCGGTCCAGGCCCAGGGTGAGCTGGGTGAGATCGTTGGAGCCGATCGAGAAGCCGTCGAAGATCTCCAGGAATTCCTCGGCCAACAGCGCGTTCGACGGCACCTCGCACATCATGATGATCTTCAGGCCGTTCTCGCCCTGGCGCAGGCCGTTGCTGGCCAGCACCTCGACGACCTTGCGGCCTTCCTCGAGGGTGCGCACGAACGGGATCATGACCCACATGTTGTCCAGGCCCATCTCGTTGCGGACCTTGAGCACCGCCTTGCATTCCAGCGCGAACGCGGCGGCGAAGCTCGGATCGACGTAGCGGCTGGCGCCGCGGAAGCCGATCATCGGGTTCTCTTCGTGCGGTTCGTAGTTGCTGCCGCCGATCAGGTTGGCGTACTCGTTGGACTTGAAGTCCGACAGGCGCACGATCACCGGGTGCGGCGCCACGGACGCGGTCAGCGTGGCGATGCCTTCGGCCAGGCGATTGACGTAGAAGCTCACCGGGTCGGCGTAGCCGGCGACCTTCTCGTCGATCTTCTTCTTGGTCGCCGCGTCCTGCTTGGCGTATTCCAGCAGCGCGTTGGGATGGATGCCGATGTGCGCGGCGATGATCATCTCCAGGCGCGCCAGGCCGATGCCGGCGTTGGGCAACTGGCCGAAGTCGAACGCGCGCTCCGGGTTGGCCACGTTCATCATGATCTTCAGCGGCGCCGGCGGCATGTTGCCCAGGTCCGTGGTGGTGCGCTCGAACGGCAGGCGCTCGCCATAGATGTAGCCGGTGTCGCCTTCGGCGCAGCTCACCGTCACTTCCTTGCCGTCCTCGACCAGTTCCATCGCGTTGCCGGTACCGACCACCGCCGGCACGCCCAGCTCGCGGGCGATGATCGCCGCGTGGCAGGTGCGGCCGCCGCGGTTGGTGACGATCGCCGAGGCGCGCTTCATCACCGGCTCCCAATCGGGATCGGTCATGTCCGCGACCAGCACGTCGCCGGGCTGCACCCGGTTCATGTCCTCCAGGCTGCGCACCACGCGGGCGACGCCGGCGCCGATCTTCTGGCCGATGGCGCGGCCTTCGGCGATCACCTCGCCGCGCTGCTGCAGCGCGAAGCGTTCGATCTGGGTGGCGTGGCCGCGCGATTTCACCGTCTCCGGGCGCGCCTGCACGATGAACAGCTTGCCGCTGACGCCGTCCTTCGCCCACTCGATGTCCATCGGCCGCTGGTAGTGCTGCTCGATTACCAGCGCCTGCTTGGCCAGTTCCTGCACGTCCTCGTCGTTGATCGAGAAGGTGTTGCGCAGTTCGGCCGGGGTGTCCTCGATGCGCACGCGCTCGCCCGGCACGTCCGAATACACCATGCGGATCAGCTTGCTGCCCAGCGAGCGGCGCAGGATCGCCGGCTTGCCGGCCTTGAGGGTGGGCTTGTAGACGTAGAACTCGTCGGGATTGACCGCGCCCTGCACGACCATTTCGCCCAGGCCGAAGCTCGAGGTAACGAACACCACGTCGCGGAAACCGGACTCGGTGTCCAGGGTGAACAGCACGCCGGAGGCGCCGACGCCGGAGCGCACCATCAGCTGCACACCGGCCGAGAGGAACACGTCCTCGTGCTTGAAGCCGTGGTGCACGCGGTAGGCGATGGCGCGGTCGTTGTAGAGGCTGGCGAAGACTTCCTTGACCTTGTGCACCACGTCGTCGGCGCCGGTCACGTTGAGGAAGGTCTCCTGCTGGCCGGCGAAGCTGGCGTCGGGCAGGTCTTCGGCGGTGGCCGAGGAGCGCACCGCGACCGCGATGTCGCCGCCACCGTTCTCGTTGCACAGTTGCGCGTAGGCGTCGCGGATCGCCTGGTCCAACTCCGGCTGCAGAGGCGCGTCGATCACCCAGCCGCGGATTTCCTTGCCGGCGGCGGTCAGCGCGCCCACGTCTTCCACGTCCAGCGTGGCCAGCTTGTCGAAGATGCGCTGGTACAGATCGTTGTGGGCGACGAAGGCCTTGAACGCTTCGGCCGTGGTGGCGAAGCCGCCGGGCACCGAAACGCCGAGCCCCGCCAGGTTGCCGATCATTTCGCCAAGGGAGGAATTCTTGCCACCGACGCGAGCCAGGTCGGCCAGGCGCAGCTCATGCAACCACAGGATGTTCTCGTTCAAGCGCGATGCTCCGTTAGGCCATCGCCCGAGGCGGGCTGAATGGCCGCGTCCGTGAGGGAAGAAGCCGATATGATGCAGTGCGCACCCGAGCCGGCACAAGCGAAGCGGGCGCATCCGTTGGGTTTCAGCCAGGAGAATGCAGGCAATGTCGACGATCAGACCGGTGTTCTACGTGTCCGATGGAACCGGTATCACCGCTGAAACCATTGGGCATAGCCTGCTCACCCAGTTCAGCGGTTTCAGCTTCGTCACCGACCGCATGTCGTTCGTCGACGATCCGGAAAAAGCCCGCGACGCCGCGCAGCGGATCCATGCCGCAGGGGAGCGCTATCAGGTCCGGCCGATCGTGGTCAACTCCTGCGTCGATCCGCAATTGAGCATGCTGCTGGCCGAGAGCGGGGCGCTGATGCTCGACGTGTTCGCGCCCTTCATCGAGCCGCTGGAGCGCGAATTGAACGCGCCGCGGCACTCGCGGGTGGGACAGGCGCACGGCCTGGTCGACTTCGAGACCTACCACCGCCGCATCAACGCGATGAACTTCGCGCTCGCGCACGACGACGGCATCGCGCTGACCTACGACGAAGCCGATGTGATCCTCGTGGCGGTGTCGCGCGCGGGCAAGACCCCGACCTGCATCTACCTGGCGCTGCATTACGGCGTGCGCGCGGCGAACTATCCGTTGACCGACGAGGACCTGGAGAGCGATCGGCTGCCACCGCGCCTGCGCGCCTATCGCAACAAGCTGTTCGGGCTGACCATCGATCCGGAGCGGCTGCAGCAGATCCGCCAGGAGCGGCGGCCGAATTCGCGCTATTCCAACGCCGAGACCTGCCGGCGCGAAGTGGCGGCGGCCGAAACCATGTTCCGCATGGAGCGGATTCCGACCCTGAGCACCACGCATACCTCGATCGAGGAAATCTCCAGCAAGGTGCTGGCGACGCTGGGACTGCAGCGCGAGATGTTCTGAGAGAGGGGACGACTGGCCAGCGCGCGCCGGTCGGGCGGGGCCGTTCCTGGCGGCGACGGCATTTCCGCACGTCCTCGCAGGGATTTCCACGGTAGGCCGCTGGCGCCGATCCGTCAATGCTGCCGCCGGCGCGATCCAGCGTGTAGGATCGGTCCATGCAGCACGCCATGACCCGCAGCGAACGCATCCCCCGGCTCAGCCGTTTCGGCTGGCTGATGGGGTTGTACGCCGAGAACTATCTGCACCTGAACCGCCTGTTCGTGCCGGCCGACCTGGCCGCCGGCAGCTACGTGTCCAGCATCGGCGACGGCCTGGACCTGCGCCTGGACGTGATCGAGCGTCACCGCTACACCGTCGAGCTGCGCCTGACCTACGATCTGTGCGACCCGCTGACCGGCGAGCCGGACCCGTCGGCCTACGTGCGCCTGTACCTGGACGCGCGCCAGGCCGAGACCACGCATTGCTATGTCGGCCGCCGCTGGCAGGACGTGATGGGGCTGTACCCGCCGCCGGCGGAACTGATCAGCCACCGCATGCGCATGAACACCTTCCTCGGCAAATGGCTGGAATACCTGGCCGAGCGCGGCCACGGCGTGGCCACGCTGCGATCGGCGCCGCCGTTGCCGCGCGCGGCGCAGGACACGGCGACGCCCGCCGTCTAGCCACAGGCTAGACGAAGTGGCGGCACGGTTACGGCATACTGCGCGCCCGTCGTTCTCTGCCTTCGTCGCATGCCTTACACCCCCATCGTCGCCACCTTGGGCTACGTGCTCTCGCCCGACCGCAGCCAGGTGCTGCTGGTCCATCGCAATGCCCGGCCCGGCGACCATCACCTGGGCAAGTACAACGGCCTGGGCGGCAAGGTGGAGGCGGACGAGGACGTCCTGGCCGGCATGCGCCGCGAGATCCTGGAAGAGGCCGGCATCACCTGCGAGGCGCTGCAGTTGCGCGGCACCATCAGCTGGCCGGGCTTCGGCAAGCACGGCGAGGACTGGCTGGGCTTCGTGTTCCTGATCGACGCCTACGCGGGCGAGCCGTTCGCCGAGAACGCCGAGGGCACGCTGGCCTGGGTGCCGATCGCGCAGATGGACACGCTGCCGCTGTGGGAGGGCGATCGCCATTTCCTGCCGCTGGTGTTCGACGGCGACCCGCGCCCGTTCCACGGGGTCATGCCATACCGCGACGGACGCATGCAGTCCTGGCGCTACTCGCGGGTCTGACGCGCTAAGCCCCTCTCCCATCGGGAGAGGGGTTGGGGTGAGGGTACGGCGCGAAAGCGACTCGCGGAGTTTGGGGGGCGAGGGTGCGGCGCCAAGCGTCTCGCGATGTTTGGTTGCACCAGGCTCCGCCCGTACCCTCATCCGGCCCTTCGGGCCACCTTCTCCCGACGGGAGAAGGAGCAGCCTCTTCTTGCTGCTGGTATTCGACGGCGACCTGCGCCCGTTCCACGGGGTCATGCCATACCGCGACGGACGCATGCAGTCCTCGCGCTACTCGCGGGTCTGACGCGCTCGCGCTGCCGTAAAGCCCCTCTCCCACCGGGAGAGGGGTTGGGGTGAGGGTACGGCGCGAAAGCGACTCAAGGAGTTTGGGGCGAGGGTGCGGCGCCAAGCGCCGCGCGGAGTTTGGTTGCACCAGGCTTCGCCCGTACCCTCATCCGGCCCTTCGGGCCACCTTCTCCCGACGGGAGAAGGAACAGCCTCTTCTTCCCGCTGGTGTTCGACGGCGACCCACGCCCGTTCCACGGGGTCATGCCATACCGCGACGGACGCATGCAGTCCTGGCGCGACTCGCGTGTCCGACACACTCGCGCTGCCATCAAGCCCCTCTCCCACCGGGAGAGGGGTTGGGGTGAGGGTACGGCGCGAAAGCGACTCAAGGAGTTTGGGGCGAGGGTGCGGCGCCAAGCGCCGCGCGGAGTTTGGTTGCACCAGGCTTCGCCCGTACCCTCATCCGGCCCTTCGGGCCACCTTCTCCCGGCGGGAGAAGGAACAGCCTATTCCTGCCGCTGGTGTTCGACGGCGACCCACGCCCGTTCCGTGGGGTCATTCCGTATCGCGACGGACGCATGCAGTACTGGCGCGACTCGCGGGTCCGACACGCTCGCGCTGCCATCAAGCCCCTCTCCCATCGGGAGAGGGGTTGGGGTGAGGGTACGGCGCGAAAGCGACTCGCGGAGTTTGGGGGGCGAGGGTGCGGCGCCAAGCGTCTCGCGATGTTTGGTTGCGCCAGGCTTCGCCCGTACCCTCATCCGGCCCTTCGGGCCACCTTCTCCCGTCGGGAGAAGGAACAGCCTCTGCCTTTCGCGTCGGGGGATGGGCGAGGGGCCGGCGCGCCGCTCGGTCGAACACTCGCGCGGCATCACGTCCGTCTTGTCCACAGTGGCTGTGGATCGATGCTGCACAAGCCTGTGGGCAAGCGGTCCAAGTCGCTGAAATGGCTGCCCGATTCTGCCGGTTGGCGAAAATTTCATCAGTCCCGGTCGCGCTTCTCCACAGCCGGTGTGGATGAAAGCGCACGAACGCTGTGGATAAGATGCCAGTGGCGTTGTGCCGCAACGGCCGCCGCCGCAATGGCGAAAAATTGACCAGCGTCGATCGCGCGATCCAGCAGGCGCACGTGCGCGCTTGCCGCAGCGCTACTGCGCGGTCCAGCCGCCGTCGATGGCGATGGTCTGCGCGGTGATGTTGCGCGCCGCCGGCGAGGCCAGGAACGCCACACAGCCGGCCAGTTCGTCGTAGGCGATGAACACGCCCTTGGGCATCGGCTTGAGCATCACTTGGGCGATCACGTCGGCTTCGGAAATGCCGCGGGTGCGCGCCTGGTCGGCGATCTGCCTGTCCACCAGCGGCGTTTTCACGTAGCTGGGGCAGAGCGTGTTGATGGTGATGTCGGTGTCGGCGGTCTCCAGTGCGATCACCTTGGAGAAGCCGACCAGGCCGTGCTTGGCGGCGACATAGGCGCTCTTGTACGGGCTGGCGACCAGCGAGTGGATGCTGCCGATGTTGACGATGCGGCCGAAGCCGCGTTCGCGCATGCCCGGCAGCACCGCCTGGGTCAGCCGGGCGACCCCGGTCAGCATCACCTCCACCAGCAGGCTCCACTTGTCCATCGGGAACTCCTGCAGCGGCGCCACATGCTGCAGCCCGGCGTTGTTGACCAGCACGTCCACCGGCCGGCTGACGGCCGCCAGCGCCGCGGCGATGCTGTCCGCACTGGCTACGTCCAGCGCCACCGCCTCGGCCGAGCCGCCGGCCTGGCGCACCTGCGCGGCGACCGTTTCGGCGGCCTCGAGGTCGAGGTCGCTGACGACGATGTGGCGGCCGTCGGCGGCCAGTGCGTGGGCGATGCCGGCGCCGATGCCGCTGGCGGCGCCGGTGATCAGGACGGTCTGCATGGGGAGTACCTGCGCGGAGTGGGGGGCGATCAGCGTAGCAGCGCGCCGTGACGCCTGGCAGCGGCCGCTCGCCAGTGCGGCGGCGCCACGCTACCCTGTGCCGTCGCTCGCCGCTCACGCCGGATCCGCCACGTTATGCCGATGAAACGCCACTTCTCCATGCTGCGCGAGTTCCAGCTGGCCGACTGGTTCACCCTCGCCAACGCCTTCTGCGGCACCGGCGCGGTGTTCGCGGCGATGCGCTTCCTGCAGGACGGCCGCCGCAGCGACCTGCTGTTCGGCATGGCGCTGATCCCGCTGGCATTCGTGTTCGACGCGCTGGACGGGCGGGTGGCGCGCTGGCGCAAGTCGTCCTCGACCCTGGGCCGCGAGCTGGACTCGCTCGCCGACGTGATCTCCTTCGGCGTGGCCCCGGCCGCGCTGGCCTACGCCTGCGGCATGCAGGGCGGCTGGGACTGGCTGGTGCTGAGCTTCTTCGTCTGCTGCGGGGTCAGCCGCCTGGCCCGCTACAACGTCACCGCCGAGCAGATCGCCGGCGACGGCGACAAGGTGCCGTACTTCGAGGGCACGCCGATCCCGAGCAGCCTGGGCCTGGTCATCGTGCTGGCGATCGCCGCGCACCTGGGCCATATCGGCGACGCCTTGTGGTGGGGCGAGTGGCGGTTGGGACCGTGGCTGCTGCACCCGCTGGCGCTGCTGTTCGCGCTGTCCGGCTCGCTGATGATCAGCAAGACGCTACGCATCCCCAAGCCCTGATCGCAGCGGGTTGCTATCATCGCGGGCCAGGTCTGGAGAGTGGCGATGAAGGCTAGCGGCGGTGGCGCCGGCGATTTCGAGGCGATGACGCGGCAGTACTGGGACGCCTGGAGCGCCGCATTGCGCCAGGGCGCAGTGGCCCCCGCGTCGCACGCGGCTGGCGATGGCGCCGGTTCCTGGCGCGAGGCGATTGCGGCCTGGAGCCAGTGGCTGCCGCGCGGCAGCGCGCCGCAGGCCGAGGACGCGCTGGCGCAGTTCCAGCAGCAGGCCGGCGACTGGCTCGGCGCGATGCAGCAGGTGGCAGCGCAGTTCGCCGGTCGCGACGCCAGCAGTGCCGACGTCGCCGACGCCTGGAAGCGACAGGTACAGGGTCAACGCGAGCAGTTGCTGCAGTGGCTGCTGGGTGCGGTGCGCGGGGCCGGCCAGGCCGGGATCGACCCCTGGCTGCAGCAGGCGGCGCAGTGGCTGCAGGGCCTGCAACGCGACAGTGGCCCATGGTTGCAGATGCCCGGGTTCGGCCCGGCGCGCAACCACCAGGCGCGCTGGCGGGCGCTGGCCAAGGCCCAGCAGGACTATCAGGCGCAGTTGCAGGCCTATCTGGGACTGCTGCAGGGCGCCATCGACCGCGCCTTCGGCCTGTTCGAGGAGAAGCTGCGCGCGCACGAGGATCCGGGCCGGCAACTGACCAACGCGCGGGCGATGTTCGATCTGTGGATCGACGCGGCCGAGGAAGCGTATGCGGCGGCCGCGCTGTCGCCGGAGTTCCGCAAGGTCTATGCCGACGTCGCGAACGCGCAGATGCGCCTGCGCGCCCTGCTGCAGCGCGAGACCGAGCAGGTGTGCGAGCAGGTGGGCCTGCCCACGCGTACCGAACTGGATGCTGCGCATCGGCGCATCGCCGACCTGGAACGCCGGCTGCGACGACTGGAGCGCGGCGAAGGGCAGGGCGCGACTGCCGCGGCCGGACCTGCACCGGTTGCTCCGGCCCCGGCTGCGCCGCAGAAGAGCCCTCGGAAGACCGCGGCCAAGTCGGCCCCTGTGCGGGCGGCAGCCGCCGCGCCCAAATCCAAATCCAACGCCGCCACGCCAGCGAAGGCCACGCCCGCCGCCAAGCCGCGGCGGGCCGGGACCACGCCGGCGGCACGCCGGAGTCGCGCATGAAGGGACCGCTGAGTTTCAGCAGCGACGATCTGGTCCAGGAAACCCTGGAGCTGCAGCGCAAGCTGCTCGAAGGCCTGCGCGTGCTGCCGGGCCTGGACACGGTGGACTACGGCGCCACCGCGCGCCAGGAAGTGTGGCGCGACGGCAAGGTGGTGCTGTACCGCTTCGTCGGCGAACGCCCGCCCACCACCAAGGTGCCGCTGCTGATCGTCTATGCCCTGGTCAACCGCCCGTACATGGTCGACCTGCAGGCCGACCGCTCGCTGGTGCAGGGCCTGCTGGCGCTGGGCGAGGACGTCTATGTGCTGGACTGGGGCTATCCGGACCGCTCGGAGTGCTACCTGACGCTGGAGGACTACCTGCTGCGCTACATCGACGGCGCGGTGGACCATCTGCGTTCCGCCGGCGGCGGCGCCCCCGTCAACATGCTCGGCATCTGTCAGGGCGGCACGTTCTCGCTGTGCTACGCGGCTTTGCAGCCGGAGAAGGTGCGCAACCTGGTCACCATGGTCACCCCGGTGGATTTCCACACCCCGGACAACATGCTGTCCAACTGGGCGCGCCAGGTCGACGTCGACCTGTTCGTGGACACGCTGGGCAACGTGCCGGCGGACCTGATGAACGTCAGCTACCTGATGCTCAAGCCGTTCCGCCTGAACCTGCAGAAGTACGTCGGCCTGCTCGACATCCTCGACGATCCGCGGGCGCTGGAGGACTTCTTGCGCATGGAGAAATGGATCTTCGATTCGCCGGATCTGGCCGGCGAGACCTTCCGCGAGTTCGTCAAGCAGTTCTATCAGGACAACGCGCTGATGCACGGGCGCGCGCGCATCGGTGCGCACACGGTGGACCTGAGTCGGGTCACCATGCCGGTGCTCAACGTCTATGCCGAGCAGGACCACCTGGTGCCGCCGGATGCGTCGCGGGCGCTGCGCGGCGTGGTCGGCAGCCGCGACTACGCCGAACTGAGTTTCCGCGGCGGCCATATCGGTATCTACGTCTCCGGCCGCGCCCAACGCGAAGTGCCGGCGGCGCTCCATCAGTGGCTGGCCGAGCGCGATGGCGGGCACTGAGCGCCAGCGGCGACGCGTCGTGCCGCCAGGGGCGCGTCTTGCTGGCGTCGTCTTGGCGGTGGCGCTGGCCTGGCTGAGCGTGGAGCGCGGCATCGCTGCGCCTGCGGCCGCGGCCGACCGTGAAATCCGCGGACTGCTGGCGGCGTTGCAGTCCTCGCCGTGCCGGTTCCAACGCAACGGGACCTGGTACTCCGGTCGCGAGGCCGAGGCGCATCTGCAGCGCAAGTATGCGGCACTGCGTTCGCGCGACCTGGTGGACAGCGCCGAGCAGTTCATCGCGCGCGGCGCCAGCCGCAGCAGCGTCAGCGGAAGCGCCTACCGTGTCGCTTGTCCTGGCCGGCCGGAGCAGGAGGCGGCGGCCTGGTTCGAGCAACAATTGGCGGCATTGCGCCGTCACGCCGCGCCCGCGCCGGCGCGCGTAGAGTGAGCCGGCCGCCGTCGCTGGAGCCGCTGCCATGTCGCAACCCCGTTCGCTGTCGCGCTCGTTGAACGACCGCATGATCGCGGGCGTGATGGGCGGGATCGCCCACCGCTTCGGCTGGAATGCGACCCTGCTGCGGGTGCTGTACGTGGTCGGGTCGATCGTCTCGGCCGCCTTCCCCGGCATCCTGGTCTATCTGATCCTGTGGCTGCTGATTCCCAACGAAGCCGATTGACGCGGCCGCTGTCGCGGGTCTGGCGCCGTGCCGGCATCGCCGTCGGCGTCCTCTGGACCTCGCCGAACACTGTCCTGGGCATGCTCGTCGGGACCATCGCGCTGGCCTTCGGTGCCCGCCTGCGCTTCAGCCGGCGCGAACTGGCGCTGGTGTTCGAACGCGTGCCGATGCGGCCACGCGGGGCGATGACGCTGGGCAACGTGATCCTGCTCAGCGCAGACGATCTGGACGTGGCCTGCGCCACCTACGAACACGCTGCCGGTCGTTGCCGGCATCCTGCGGTACGGCTCGGCGACCACGAACGTGCGCACGTGCTGCAGTACATGCTGCTCGGGCCGCTGTTCCTGCCGGTGTACCTGGCCTGCGGCGGGGTCAGCGTGCGCAATCCATTGGAACGCGCCGCCGATCGCTATGCGCTGTACGGTCGGGGTTGGTGGCCGGGGACGGGTTGAGCGCGTGGCGTCCGCAAACCGCTGCTTTCGCAATGCACGACGTTGCCGCGCAGGAGCGGCTTCAGCCGCGACGGGCTTTCCCGGGAACGCCCCGGTCGCGGCTGAAGCCATGCGTACGGATGTACCAGTGGCGCTTGTTGGTGGCTCGGGTCAGTCGAGCCGGGAAAAACCGAACAGGCGCTTGAGCGGGTGCGCATGCCGCTCGATCTGGGCGCGCAGCAGGCCGGCGCCGATCATGCTGTAGGTGATGCCGTTGCCGCCGTAGGCCATGGCGAACTGCACGCGCGGGCCGTGCTGCGGGTGGGGGCCGAAGAACGGCAGGCCGTCCTCGGTCTCGGCGAAGGTGCCGGCCCAGGCGAAGGTCGGCTGCAAATCCAGTCCCGGCATCACCTTGGCGATCTTGCGCGACAGCGTGCGTGCCTTGCTGTCCACGCGCGCGTCGCGGCGCGCCGGCACGTCCACGCTGTCGTCCTCGCCGCCGGCGACGATGCGGCCGTTGCCGGTGCTGCGCAGGTACAGATACGGCCGCGCGCTTTCCCAGATCATGGTGTCGCGCAATGGGCCGAGGACGGAAGGCTCGAGCGGGTCGCTGACGAAGGCGTAGCTGCTGCGGTTGCGGGCCACGCGTTGATCCAGCCAGTGCTGGTTGGCGTAGCCGGCGGCCATCACCACATGGCCGGCGCGCACCTGCGCGCCCTGATCGGTGTGCAGGGTCACGCCGCGGCCAGTGACCACGATCCGCGCGATGCGGGTGCGGTCGTAGACGCCGACGCCGCGTCGGAAGGCGCGGCCGAGCAGGCGATAGGTGAGGCGGTACGGATCCACCCGTGCCGCCTGGTGGCTGAGGATCGCGCCGTGCGCCTGCAGGCCGTAGTCCGCGTCCAACGTCTGCGCGTCCAGCCATTCCACGTCCAGGCCGTGTCGCGCGCGCACTTCCAGCTCTTCCAGCAGCACCCGCACGTGGCGGCGTTTGCTGGCGTAGTACAGGCTGTCGTTCCAGCCGAAGTCGACATCGCGCAGCGGCCGGACCAGGTCGCGCAACTGCTCCAGCGCCTGCGCGCAGGCGCCGTAGGCGAGGGCGGCGGCAGGTTCGCCATAGCGCTTGGCCAGATCGATCAGGTGGGTGTCGATCTCGTACTGCAGCAGGGCGGTGCTGGCCGCGGTGCTGCCCCAGCCGATGTCGCGCTGCTCCAGGACCGTCACGGCATGCCCGTGCGCGCTCAGTTCTTCGGCGATCAAGGCGCCGGTGATACCGCCGCCGACGACCGCGACATCGCAGCGCACGTCGTCGCGCAGCTGCGGAAAGCTCTGCATCAGGCCGTTGCGGACCGACCAGAAGGGATAACCGCTCTTGAGATCCATGACGCCCCGGCGCAGAAAGGATGTGCGACTTAGGCGCAGGTCCGGTTAAGTCCGCGTGAGCCGCCGCGGACGTCATGTTCGGGCAAACAGCCGCGATTAATCTCGGTGCAGAAGTCCCTCACATGGCGCTGTGTATGGTGCGCGCCAGTTCCACGAATTCCCTGTAGAGGAAGCGTCATGTCGGTCGTTCTGTATATCGGTGGCAGCAAGGACGGAGAGAAGGGCGTCGTGCCCTACGGGTTCCGCAAGTCCATGAAGGAAACCGAGGCAGGCCCTGAGATCTATGTCGAGCGCGTGCTGGCATTGAGCGATCGGCAGGTGCGGATCATGGCGCTGGAGTCGCTGCAGGACGATATCGTGGTAGAACGCCTGCACAGGTATTATTCGCGTTGACGCCGGCGTGCGAACCCCGGTGTGGCCGCCCGCCTAGGCGGGCCAGCGACGGTTCGCATCGACCTGCCACCGACCATGCCCGCACCAGAAATCAGCAACACCTCGGCGCCGCCGACGACCGTCGACCCGAACGCCCCCACCGACATGTCCAACCAGCGCAGCGATATCTTCTTCGCTGCGGTGCAGACCACGCGCATGCC
The DNA here is from genome assembly GCF_009192935.1 of Xanthomonas sp. LMG 12461. Taxonomy (NCBI): domain Bacteria; kingdom Pseudomonadati; phylum Pseudomonadota; class Gammaproteobacteria; order Lysobacterales; family Lysobacteraceae; genus Xanthomonas; species Xanthomonas sp. LMG 12461. The sequence continues at coordinate 58,507 of NZ_NQYT01000018.1, read as the reverse complement.
GATGATCGTGACCGATCCGCGGCAGCCGGACAATCCGATCATCTTCGTCAACCGCGCGTTCCTGGAAATGACCGGTTACGGTCGCGAGGAATTGATCGGCAATAACTGCCGCTTCCTGCAGGGGCCGGACACCGATCGCGAGACCGTACGCAGCGTCCGCGACGCCATTACCTCGCATGACGAAGTGGCGGTGGAGATCCTCAACTACCGCAAGGACGGTTCCAGCTTCTGGAACGCGCTGTATATCTCTCCGGTGTATGACGACCGCGGCGAGCTGGTGTATTTCTTCGGTTCGCAACTGGACGTCAGCCGCCGCCGCGATGCCGAGGACGCGCTGCGCCAGGCGCAAAAGATGGAGGCGCTGGGCCAGCTCACCGGCGGCATCGCGCACGACTTCAACAACCTGCTGCAGGTCATGTCCGGGTATCTGGAACTGATCGAGCACGCGGTCGAGAGCGACCCGCTGAATCCGTCGCTGCTGCGCAAGAGCGTGGACCGCGCTCGCGATGCCGCCGGCCAGGCCGCGCGCCTGACCCAGCAGCTGCTGGCGTTCGCGCGCAAGCAGAAGCTGGAAGGACGCGTGCTCAATCTCAATGCCCTGGTGGCCGGGATGAGCGATGTGGCCGAGCGCACGCTGGGCGACGGCATCGCGTTCTCGCTGGAGCTGTCGCCGGGCCTGCGCAACTGCCGGATCGACCCGACCCAGGCCGAAGTGGCGCTGCTCAACATCCTGATCAATGCGCGCGACGCCATGGCCGACCAGGCGGCGCCGCGTCTGGTGATCCAGACCCGCAACGTCTCGGTGCGCGCGGACGAACCCACCACCTACGACAACCTGCTGCCCGGCCATTACGTGTGCGTGTCGATCACCGACAACGGCAGCGGCATGCCGCCGGAGGTGCTGGCGCGCGTGCTGGATCCGTTCTTCACCACCAAGGAAGAGGGCAAGGGCACCGGCCTGGGCCTGTCCATGGTCTACGGCTTCGCCAAGCAGTCCGGCGGCGCGGTGCGCCTGTATTCGGAGGAGGGCCACGGCACCACCGTGCGCCTGTACTTCCCGATCGACGACAACGTCGAGAACATGGCCCCGCGCGATTCGCGCACGCGCCGCCCGTTCGATCGCCAGGGCGACGAGACCATCCTGATCGTCGAGGACCGGCCGGACATCGCCGAGCTGGCGCGGCTGTTCCTCGGCGACCAGGGCTATGCCACGCACGTGGTGTACAACGCCCGCGAGGCGCTGGAACTGCTCGATACCGGCGTGCACGTGGACCTGCTGTATTCGGACCTGATCATGCCCGGCGGCCTCAATGGCGTGATGCTGGCGCGCGAGGCGCGGCGGCGCCGGCCCAAGATCAAGGTGCTGCTGACCACCGGCTATGCCGAGTCCTCGATCGAGCGTACCGATGCCGGCGGCAACGAGTTCGAGGTGCTGGCCAAGCCGTACAACCGCCAGGAGCTGATCCGCAAGGTGCGCATGGTGCTGGACGGGCCGAACGGCGTCACCTGACGCCGCCAGCTTGGCGCGCGCCTGTCAACGGGTTCCCCGGCGGCGCGCGCACTGCGAAAATGCGGGTTTTCCGCAAGGCGGCTTCGGCCGGACGCAATGCACGACACTCAGCTCGCCCAGCAGATCGCCAACACCATCGCCGCCGAGATCGGCGCGCAGCCGGCGCAGGCGCGCGCCGCCATCGCCTTGCTCGACGAGGGCGCCAGCGTCCCGTTCATCGCGCGCTACCGCAAGGAAGTCACCGGCGGGCTCGACGACACCCAGTTGCGCAACCTGGAAGTGCGCCTGACCTATCTGCGCGAACTGGAAGAGCGCCGCGCCGCGGTGCTCGCCAGCATCGCCGAGCAGGGCAAGCTCAGCGACGAACTGCGTGCGGAGATCGTCGCCGCCGACACCAAGTCGCGGCTGGAAGACCTGTACCTGCCATACAAGCCCAAGCGGCGCACGCGCGCGCAGATCGCCCGCGAGGCCGGGCTGGAACCGCTCGCCGACGGCCTGCTGGCCGATCCGAGCCAGGTGCCGGAAACCTTTGCCGCCGGCTTCGTCGATGCCGACAAGGGCGTGGCCGACGTCAAGGCCGCGCTGGAAGGCGCGCGCGCGATCCTGATGGAGCGCTGGGGCGAGGATGCCGCACTGGTCGGCGAACTGCGCACCTGGCTGGGCGAGGTGGGCGTCATCCGCGCCCGCGTGGCCGAGGGCAAGGAGCAGGAAGGCGCCAAGTACCGCGACTACTTCGATCACGCCGAAGCACTGGCCAAGATTCCTTCGCACCGGCTGCTGGCGCTGTTCCGCGCGCGCCGCGAGGAGATCGTGTATCTGGAACTGGATCCCGGCAGCGAGGCCGAAGCCGGCCACCAGTACGCCGAAGGCCGCGTCGCGCTGCGCGCCGGCATCGCCAACCAGGGCCGTCCGGGCGACCGCTGGCTGCTGGATGCCTGTCGCCTGACCTGGCGCGCCAAGCTGCACATGCACCTGCTGCTGGACCTGTTCAACCAGGCGCGCGAAAAGGCCGAAGCCGAGGCGATCGCGGTGTTCGGCGACAACCTGCAGGACCTGATGCTGGCCGCGCCGGCCGGGCCGCGCGTGACCCTGGGCCTGGACCCGGGCATCCGCACCGGCTGCAAGATCGCGGTGGTCGACGCCACTGGCAAGCTGCTGGCCACCGACACCATCTATCCGCACGAGCCGCGCCGGCAGTGGGACCAGTCGCTGCACACGCTGCGGCAGCTGTGCACGCAGCACGGCGTGGAGCTGATCGCGATCGGCAACGGCACCGCCAGCCGCGAGACCGACAAGCTGGCTGCGGACTTGATCAAGCAGAATCCGCAGCTGAAGCTGGAAAAGATCGTGGTCAGCGAAGCCGGTGCCTCGGTGTATTCGGCGTCCGAGTTCGCCGCCAAGGAGTTCCCGCAGCTCGACGTGTCGCTGCGCGGCGCGGTGTCGATCGCGCGGCGCCTGCAGGATCCGCTGGCGGAACTGGTCAAGATCGAGCCCAAGGCGATCGGCGTGGGCCAGTACCAGCACGACGTCGACCAGTACCGCCTGGCGCGGGCGCTGGACGCGCGGGTGGAGGACTGCGTGAACGCGGTCGGCGTGTACGTCAACACCGCCTCGGCGGCGCTGCTGTCGCGCGTGTCCGGGCTGTCGTCGAGCGTGGCCGAGAACATCGTGCGCCACCGCGACGACAACGGCCCGTTCAAGCGCCGCAAGGACCTGCTCAAGGTGCCGCGGCTGGGCGACAAGACGTTCGAACAATGCGCCGGCTTCCTGCGCATCGCCGATGGCGAGGAGCCGCTAGACGCTTCGGCGGTGCACCCGGAAGCCTATCCGGTGGTCGAGCGCATCGTCGGTGCCACCGGCAAGCCGATCAAGGCGCTGATCGGCGATGGCGGCTTCCTGCGCGGGCTCAAGCCGGACCAGTTCACCGACGAGAAGTTCGGCCTGCCGACCGTGCGCGACATCCTCAAGGAACTGGAAAAGCCGGGCCGCGATCCGCGCCCGGAGTTCAAGGCGGCGCGCTTCGCCGACGGCGTGGAGGACATCAAGGACCTCAAGCCGGGCATGGTGCTGGAAGGCGTGGTCAGCAACGTCGCCGCCTTCGGCGCGTTCGTCGACATCGGCGTGCACCAGGATGGCCTGGTGCACATCTCCGCGCTCTCGGACAGCTACGTCAAGGATCCGCGCGACGTGGTCAAGGCCGGCGACATCGTCAAGGTCAAGGTGCTGGAAGTGGACGTGGCGCGCAAGCGCATCGCGCTGACCCGGCGCCTGGACGACACGCCGGCGCCGGCGCGTCCGTCCGACCGCGACCGCGACGCACGTGGCGCCGGGGGCCCGCCGCGGCGCGAGCGCGACGGGCGTGGCAATGCGGGCGGCGGCAATGCCAAGCCGCGGCCGGCTGCCGCGGCGCCGGTCAACAGCGCGCTGGCCGACGCGTTCGCGCGCGCCAAGCGCAGCTGAGGTTCCAGCAGAAAAAATCCGGCGCGCTCGCGCCGGTGCATCCAGTGCCGGCCGCACGGTGCAGCCGCGCAGCGCCGACTCAGGCCGATTCGGCGCTTTGGCTCTGGTCGGTGGCGAGCGCGGCCGGTGCCGGCGCCACCAGCGATGCGGCCAGCCCGAGCAGCTTGACCGGATCCACCGGCTTGCCCAGGTGCGCATCGAAGCCGGCCTCCAGGGCCAGCGCGCGATCCTCGCTGCGCACGTAGGCGGTCAGCGCGATGGCCGGGATGCGGCTGGCTGCGCCGACACCACGGGCGCGGATGCTGCGGATCAGGCTGTGGCCGTCGCGGCGCGGCATGCCGACGTCGCTGACCAGCAGCGCATAGGGCCGTTCGCGCAGCAGCGCTTCGGCATCGTCGGCGCAGACCGCGGCCTCGACCACGGCACCGGCTTCCTGCAGGAAGCGCTGGGTGACGCCCCGCGAATCCATGTCGTCGTCCACCACCAGCACGCGCACGCCATCCAGGCGAATGCCGTCACGCCGCAGCATGCCGCCGGACAGGGCGGTATCGTTGCCACGGCGGATCGGATCCAGGCTCTGTACGTCGTTGCGCGGCAGCAGCAGGGTGAAGGTCGCGCCGAGGCCGACGCCGTCGCTGCTGACCGACAACTGTCCCTGGTGCAGTTCGGCCAGCTGCTTGGCGATCGCCAGGCCCAGGCCGAGGCCGCCGGCGCTGCGCGTGCTGCTGGCGTCGGCTTGGCGGAAGCGGTCGAACACGTGCGGCAGGAACGCCGGGTCGATGCCGATGCCGGTATCGCCGACGGCGATGCGGACGTGGGTGCTGGTGCTGTCCAGGGTCACCGTGACCGTGCCGGCGCTGGGGGTGAACTTGATGGCGTTGCCGATCAGATTGGTCAGCACCTGCTGCAGCCGCACCCGATCGCCCAGATAGGGCAGGGCGGTCGCTTCGTCGGCGACCAGCACGATGTCGATGCCCTTGTTCTGCGCGCCGGGGCGCGCCGCATCGATGGTCTCGCTGAGCAGTGCGCGCAGGTCCAGCTCGCCGGCCTCCAGGCGGACCTTGCCGGACAGGATGGCGCTCATGTCCAACAGGTCGTCGATGATCTGCGCCTGCGAATGCGCGCTGCGCTCGATCACCTCCAGGCCCTTGCTCAGGTCCTTCTCGCGCACCGCATCGTCCTGCATCAGCCGCGACCAGCCCAGGATCGCGTTCAGCGGCGTGCGCAGCTCGTGGCTGAGCGTGGCCAGGAACTCGTCCTTCATGCGGCTGGCGCGTTCGGCCTCGCTGCGCGCGCTCTGCTCGGCGGCGAGCAGTTGCTGCAGGCGCAGGTCGGTGCCGCGGCGCTCGATGATGATGCCGGCCAGGTGCGAGGCGGAGCGCGCAAGATCCTGTTCGTGCGGGTTGGGGTAGTGCACGAACGGGTAGTACAGCGCGACTACGCCCAGCACTTCGCCATCGCTGGCCAGGATCGGCGTCGAGCAGCAGGCGACGATGTCCGCCTCCAGGGCGGTCGCCAGATACGCCTGCCAATGCGGGTTCACCCGCACGTCGCTGCACAGCACCTGCCGGCGCAGGTAGGCGGCGCGCCCGCAGCAGCCGGTGTTGGGGTCGATCGGCAGGCGCTGCACCGCCTTGCGGAAGGCGGGCGGCATGCTCGGCGCGGCGCCTTCCAGCAGGCACTGGCGGTGCTCGTCGACCAGCATGATGGTGCAGCGCAGGCCGATATCGCTCTGCGACTCGATGCCGCGCGCGATCGCCTCCAGCACCGTGCTAAGCGGCTTGCCGGTGGTGATCATCTCCAGCGCCGCACGCTCGGCGGTGGTGGCATTCTCGATGCGCTTGCGCTCTGCGATGTCCAGCAGCGAGCCGATGAAGCCCAGGAACTGGCCGGACGAACTGAAGCGCGGCGTGGCGGTGTCCACGCACCAGCGGTACTCGCCGTCGTGGCGGCGCAGGCGGTATTCCACGGTGTAGGCGCGGCGGTCGGCGCAGGCGCGCGCGAGGGTGCGGCCGACCGTGGCCAGGTCGTCGGCATGGATCATTTCCTGCCAGCCGCTGCCCAGCGCCTCCTGCTCGCTCTGCCCGGTGAACAGATACCACTGGCGGCTGATGTATTCGCAGTCGCCGTCGGCATTGGACATCCAGATCATCACCGGCGCGTTGTCGCACAGCTGGCGGAAGCGCAGTTCGCTTTCCTGCAGGCGCTGCTCGACCAGGCGGCGGTCGTGGATGTCGGTGTTGGTGCCGATCCAGCGCACGATGCGGCCGCTGTCGTCGCGGATCGGCAGGGCCCGGCCGAGATGCCAGCGGTACTCGCCGTCGTGGCGGCGCAGCGGGTACTCGATCTCGTACGGCTTGCCGCTGCGCAGCGCTTCCGGCCACACCTCCATCACCCGCGCCAGGCCTTCCTCGGTGTGCACATGGCGCCAACTGTCGTACCCGGCCTCGCCGACCGGCAGTCCGGTGTATTCGTACCAGCGGCGGTTGAAGTAGTCGACGTGGCCGTCGGGCATGGCGGTGAACACGATCTGCGGCATCGCATCGGCCAGTTCGCTCAGGCGCGCGGCACTGCTGGCCAGTGCGCTTTGCGCGCCCGCGCGTTGCATCGATTCCCAGCAGCGCGCCGCCACCAGCCGCACCAGCTCGATCTCGGCCGAGGTCCACACGCGCGGCTGGGCGTGGTGCACGCCGATCGCGGCCACCAGGCGGCCGGCCTTGTGCAGCGGTGCGGTCAGCACGGCGCGCATGCCCAGACGACGGTAGTTCGGGTCGTCCAGGCGCATCGGCGGCTGGTGGGTCTCGGTGTCCTGCACCACCCACGGCCGGTTTTCGCGCATGCAGTCCAGCAGGTCGCTGCCGAAATCGCTGAAGCGCGAGCGCCCGGTCAGGTGCGAGGCGCCGTCGACGTAGTCGGCGCGCACGTCGAACACGTCCTCATCGGCCTCGACGATCGCGTAGGCGCAGCGATTGGCGCCGAGGTGCTGGCCGAGCAGGGCGGCACCGGTCTCGCAGATGGCTTCGGTGCTGTGCAGGTTCTGCAGGGTGTCCTCGAGCATCAGCAGGAAGCTGTCGTGCGCCTGCGCGCGCGCCTGTTCGGTGCGGTCGATGCCATGCACCAGGATTCCGCTGACCCGGCCCTCGGCGTCGTGCATCGGCTGGTACACGCATTCCAGCGTGGTGTCCGAGGTCGCTTCGTGCGGACTGCGGCACAGCTGGAAGGTCATCGACTCGTCGATGAACGGCACGCCGCTGGTGCGGACGTTGTCGAGCAGGCCAATGACGCCCTGATGCTGGATTTCGGGGATGGCCTCGGTCAGCGGCCGGCCGACCACCTCGCGCGGTCCGACCAGCTGCTGGTAGCGCCGGTTGACGGTCTCGATCACGTAATCCGGGCCGCGCAGGATCGCCAGCGCCGCCGGCGACTGCTCGAAGGCATCGGCCATCTGCGCACGTTGCGCGTCCAGCGCCTTCAGCAGCGTGTCGCGTTCGCGCGCCAGGGTGATCCGCGCCGTGTCCTCGGTGCACACGCACAGCACGCCGGCGATGCGGCCCTCGTCGTCGAACAGCGGGCTGTAGGAGAAGGTGAAATACACCTGCTCGCCGTAGCCGTTGCGCATCATCGTCAACGGAATATGTTCGTTCCAGGTCGATTCGCCGCTGGCCATCACCTGGTCGGCCTGCGCCCGCACCTCGGGCCACACGTCCGGCCACACCTCTTCCATCGGCCGCGCGAACCCCTGCGGGTGCCGCAACCCGAGGATCGGCACGTAGGCGTCGTTGTACAGGTTGAACTGGCGCTCGCCCCAGCGCACCGCCATCGGGAACCGCGAGTTCAGGCAGATCGACAGTGCGGTGAGCAGGCTCCGCGGCCAGTGCTCCATCGGGCCCAGTTCGTGCTCACGCCAATCGATGGCGCGCAGCAAGGCCCCCGTGGCGCTGCCGGCGGGAAACCGGACAGGAGGCGGCGAACAGTCCTTGGCGTTGATGGCGGAGTTCCTCGAAGCGTTCCCGCCAGGCGGCGGGCTTACGGCCGAGGATTCTCAGGGGCGCGCGGTCGTCTTGGCGTGAGCGTCCTGCAAGGCCTTGATCAGCTGCTCGGACAGGTAGGGCTTGGTCAGCACCACGCCGGCGGCGAAACCGGGAGGGAGCGCGTCGGCGGCCACGCCGGTGGCGAGCACGAAGGGGGTGCCACGTTCGCTGAGCGCCCGGGCCACCGGTTCGCTGGTCTCGCCGGCGGAGAGGCGGAAGTCGAGCACCGCCCGGTCCGGGCGCTCGCTGTCGATCAGCGCAAGGGCCTGCTGCACGGATGCGGCGATGCCGACCACCTCGGCACCGGCCTGGGCAAGCTGCAACTCCAGCAGCGTGGCGTTCATTTCGTCGTTCTCGACCACCAGGATACGCAGGCCCCGCAATGCCGACATCGCTTGCTCGTTAAGGTTTGGGAACGGAAAGTATAGCGGGACCGTCACTGCCACCGCCTAGACAAACGGGCGCAGGAAGATGAAGCGTTTACCTGTGATCGACGTCGATGTGCGCCGCGGCGGTCGCGCAAAAAACAAACGGCAGCCGAAGCTGCCGTCAGTCCTGGTGCCGAAGGTGGGACTCGAACCCACACGCTTTTAAGGGCGGCGGATTTTGAGTCCGCTGCGTCTACCGATTCCGCCACTTCGGCGCGGCCGCGGAGTATAGCCGACAGTTCGGCCGCGCCGCCAGCGCTGTATTTGCCGTCGTTGGAGGAGGCGGGGGGGAATGGCAGTGGCCATGGGTACTTCCCGAGCACACCTCTATATGTGCGTCGCACGTTAGGCGAAGCATTCGGTTGCTGCCGACCGCGCAAGGGGCGCGCAAATCCACCCGTTGTGCCGATATCGGCAATCATCGACACGAGTGGCGGAGGGCTGCGGAGGCGGATTGGCGCCGTGTGCGGTGAGTTCCGTAGGTCGCCTCCATCGTTGGACGTGAGGCGCAGACGTCGCGCAATGCAGGCGTGCGCGCGGATGCAGCCGGTCGTGGCGAGGGCGTGTGCGGCGTCGCGAACGTTCCGAAAAAAACGCTTGCGTGTGCCGATCACGATCGTTAATATTCCGCTCCTCGCAGCACGTGGGGCCATAGCTCAGCTGGGAGAGCGCTTGCATGGCATGCAAGAGGTCGCCGGTTCGATCCCGGCTGGCTCCACCAACTTTTCGGACATAGGCCGTCCGCAAAGGCGACATCGTTACACAGCGTCCCCATCGTCTAGAGGCCTAGGACATCACCCTTTCACGGTGGCGACCGGGGTTCGAATCCCCGTGGGGACGCCATTTTTCGCAGGAATTCCTCGCGCGCATCCGGGTTCGGCTCTGCCGAACGCACTGAGTGCGGGGTTTGTACATCGGAAGAAAGTCGGGTAAGATTCCGCTTCTGCCAGTACACGTGGGGCCATAGCTCAGCTGGGAGAGCGCTTGCATGGCATGCAAGAGGTCGCCGGTTCGATCCCGGCTGGCTCCACCAACTTTTCGGACATAGGCCGTCCGCAAAGCAACATCGTTATCCGCGTCCCCATCGTCTAGAGGCCTAGGACATCACCCTTTCACGGTGGCGACCGGGGTTCGAATCCCCGTGGGGACGCCACTTTTCGAAAACACCCGGCACTGCCGGGTGTTTTTTTATGCGTGTGGCGGCCGTGTGCGGCGGCTGCGAGATGCGGCAAGCATGTGCTGGAAGCCGGGTGGATCGCTGGCTTCTTCGAGCGAGCTGCGCTGCTGTTCCTTGTCTGCCTGCATCCAGGATGAGCGAGGGCGCCCGTACCCTCACCCCAACCCCTCTCCCGAGGGGAGAGGGGCTTTGGCTGCTCCCTTCTCCCTCCGGGAGAAGGTGCCCCGTAGGGGCGGATGAGGGTCCGGGCGTCGCCTCGCATGGGCAGATTAGTGCAGGCGCTGCGCGCCCCGTACCCTCACCCCAACCCCTCTCCCGAGGGGAGAGGGGCTTTGGTTGCTCCCTTCTCCCTCCGGGAGAAGGTGCCCCGCAGGGCGGATGAGGGTCCGGGCGTCGCCTCGCATGGCCAGATTGGTGCAGGCGCTGCGCGCGCCGTACCCTCACCCCAACCCCTCTCCCGGAGGGAGAGGGGCTTAATGGGGCTGTTGCTGCATCGATGAAGGGCTAACGCTGCGCCAGTTCAATGCAGCAGCCGGCGGATCTGCAGGATCGCCTGCGGCGTGCGTTGCACGCTGTGTCCGGAGACGATCACCGTTTCCGAGGCGGCGCCGGGCAGGTGGGCGCTCCAGTACGGCACGATGCCGTCGCTGGACTGCGCCAGCGGTACGCGCGGATCCTCCTGCCCGATGATGGAGTGATAGGTCACCTGTGGTGAGATCGGCAACTGCGCCGCGGCGAGGATGAAAGGGTCGTGGTCGCTGAGGCTGTCGATGCTGTTGGGCAGCCCGTCGAGCATGTTCTTGCCCGCGATGTCCTGGAACTGGTCGAGCACGCGCCGTGGCAGCCCGATCACGGCGCGTGCCAGTTCGCCCACCGTGCCGGCGGCTTCGGGCGTGCCGCGCTGCGGGGTGGCCAGGAAGATCGCTTCGGAGACTTCCGGCATCGGTGCGAACTGCAGCATCGGTCCGAGCCTGGCGTGCAGTGCCTGGCGCGCCTGCGGATCCAGCGCCGCCCCGTCGAACAGGGTTCGCCACAGCCGCTCGCCGTCGCTGGAAGACACCATCAAGCGCGCCAGCACGCCGCCCATGCTGTGCCCGATCAGCACCATGTCATGTGCGGAGACGCTGCGGCGTTGCGGATCGAACTGGTCCAGCGTCTGCTCCAGGGCGTTGCGAACTTGCAGGTGGGTGTAGGGAATCGGCAGGTTGGTCGGGTAGTAGACGAACCAGATCTGATAGCGCGCGCGGACCTGCGGATCGCCGAGCAGGTCGTTGGCCAGGTTGACCCAGGCTTCCGGGCTGCTGGCCAGCCCGTGCAGCAGCACCAGCACGCGCCGGTTCGGATCGTAGGGCTGGGTCAGGAACACGTGCGGCCGGTCGATGCCGTGCCCGAGGCCGAGCAGGGTGCGCAGCGATTGCGCGGCGAAACCGGCGCGCGCCATCCACACGCCGTAGCCGGCGCTGAAATTGGCCGCCAGCGGCACGTCGACACCGCCCATCGTGACCCGATCGCCGAGCGAGGGGTCGTGGACCTCCACGTGTGCGCTGTGGCTGGCCAGCACCTGCTTGAGCGTGCGGCCATCGAAACGCAGCAATACCGTGAGGTTGGGGGTGGGCATGTCGCTGTAGACAGGAGCGGCGTCGGTGCTGCGGATGGCCTCCGCCGCCGGCTGCGGCAGGACCGCGACCATCTCCGCGCCGAAGCCATCGCGCCGATACAGGCTGCGCAGCCCATCGAAACGCAGGCCGCTGGCCGCCAGCATCGTCTCGGGCATCGGCATGTCCTGCGGGTTGCCGACGCCGCTGGTATCCAGCGTCACCGTCCAGTCGGGCAGGGCGGCGATCTGCGCGCTGGCCTCGTGCGTGGCCGGCGGATGCCGCCGGTAGCGGGCGAACAACGCGGTCACCGCCTGCTGCACGGCGTAGTTGTAGTAGTCGCGCACCTGGGTCTGGCGTTCCTCGAAGGCGCGTTCGCTGGGCGTGCGTGCGCTGAAGAACAGGTAGGCGTAGGCGTAACGCGCGGTCTGCAGCCAGGCGGCCAGCGTGGCATCGCTGGCCGGACGTTGCCTGGCGGCACGTTGCGCGGCCAGCAGCGACAGTTCCGCCGCCGTCGCCAGGGTACGTTCCTGGTCCATGTCGGCGTTGCCGAGCAACTGGTCGATGCATGGCGGCACCGTCGCCGTGCAGCGTGCCGCGTCGAGGCCGGCCACGTTCAGCGTCTGCAGTGCGGCATCGCTGGGGCGCGCGGTGCTCAGCGCGTCGCCGCGCTTGGCCTGGATGTAGCGCGCCGCATCCACGCGTTGCAGGGTGACGCTGGCACAGCCGCCGGTGCACAGCGCCATGCACAGCACGACACAGGCCAGGATCGCGCGGTGCCAGCGCCGCCGCTTCATGCCGCGACCTTCGCCGGCTTGCCGGCGCGGCGTGCGAACAGCAGGTCGTACAGCACCGGAATCACCCCCAGGGTCACCAGCGTGCCCAGGGCCAGGCCGCCGATCATGGTGATGGCCATGCCGGTCCACAGCGGCCCGGCGAAGAGCATCAGCGGGATCAGGCCGACAATGCAGGTCAGCTTGGTCATCACGATCGGGCGCAGGCGCTTGACCGCGGCGGCGATCACCGCCTCGTGCCGGCCCAGGCCATCGGCCAGTTCGGCCTCGATCCGTTCGAGCAGCAGCACCGCGTTGTTGACGATGATGCCGGCCAGCGCGAGCAGGCCGAAGGTGGCCATGAAGCCGAACGGATAACCGGTGACCAGCAGGGCGAGGGTGGCGCCGATCAGCACGAACGGAATGCTGGCGACCACGATGAACAGCTTGCGGAACGAATTGAACTGCCACACGAACAGCAGCAGGATCGCGCCCAGCGCATGCGGCATGTACTGCAGCAATGCCTGGTTGGCTTCGGCGGCGTCCTCCAGTTCGCCGCCCATCTCGATGCGGTAGCCCGGCGGCAGGCGCAGCGCCGCCACCTTGTCGGCCAGCGCGGCCACCACCTGGTCGGTGGTCAGGTCCGGGTTGCGGCCGGTGATGGTGATGGCGCGGCTCAGGTTGCGGCGCTGGATCGTCGAGGGTTCCGAACTCAGTTGGATGTCGGCGATCGCCGACAGCGGCAGCGGCGCGGCGCCGGAGGACGGGTAGATCGGCGTGTCGCCGGGGTTGCCGCTGCGTGCACCAGGGCCGCTGTCGCCGCGCAGCACGATCGGCACGTTGCTGCCGTCGTCGTGGATCACCGAGGCGTCCACGCCGCTGTAGCGGAGTTGCAGCGCCTGGGCGATGTCCTCGCTGGCGACGCCGGCGCGGCGCACCTTGGCCTGGTCCACCTGCACCACGTAGCGCGGAATGCGGCTGTCCCAGTCGTCGCTGACGTCCAGCGTGCCGGGCAGGGCACGCAAGGCGTCGGCGATGCCGGCGGCGATCCGGCGCAGTTGCGTTTCGTCCGGGCCGATCACCCGGTAGATCGCCACGCCGGATTCGGTCGAGCCCAGGGAGAATCGCTTGGGCTCGGCGCGTACCGCCGGGTAGGCCTGGCGCAGGTGGGAGCGCACCTTGGCGATCAGCGCATCGATGTCGCTGCCCGGCCGCACGCTGACGGTGAAGTAGGCGATGTTGGCCGCCGGCAGCGGCGGGTTCAGCCCGAGCACGATGCGCGGGCCGCCGTCGGCGACGTAGCCGATGCTGTCGACGATCTGCGGATTCTGCCGACGGTCGGCCAGCCACTGGCTGATCGACTGCACGGTGCGCAGGGTCTCGCGCGCATCGCTGCCCGGTTGCAGGGTCACCGGCATCTGGAACTGCAGGCGGTCGGACTTGGGCAGGAAGCTGTACGGCACCGAGACCAGCACGGTCACCGCCAGCGCCAGCAGGGCGAGCATGCTGCCCAGGAACAGCGCCTTGTGCGCCAGCAGCGCCTCGATCGTGCGCCGGTACAGCCGGTACGGCTTGGAGGTGTAGCTGTCGCCATGTCCATCGGCCGGCGCGACATGCGCGCGGGCGAAGTACATGCACAGCAGCGGGGTGATGGTGATGCTGAGCAGCCAGGAGCCGAGCAGGGTCACCGCCAGCACGATCGCCAGCGAACGCATGTATTCGTTGGTGCTGGTCTGGCCGAAGAAGAACGGCGAGAACGCCAGCACGATCACCAGCGAGGAGGTCAGCAGCGGGATCGCCAGGCTGCGGCCGGCCGCCTCGCAGGCGGCGCGACGTTCCTCGCCGGCGGCCAGGCGCCGTTCGATGTCCTCGGCGATGACGATGCCATTGTCCACCAGCAGACCCAGCGCCAGGATGATCGCGGCGATGGACACGGTCTGCAGTTCCACGCCCAGCACCCGCATCGCGATCAGCGCGCCGAGGATGGTCAATGGCACGATCGCGCCGACGATCAGGCCGGTGCGCCAGCCGAGAAACAGCATCACCACCGCCATCACGATGACGATGGTCTCGCCCATCACGTGATGCATCTTGCCCATCTCGCGCTCGACCACGTCGGCCTGGAAGGTGACCACGTGCTGTGCGAAACCCACCGGCAGCATCTTGGCGGTCTCGCCCAGGGTGTGGCGCAGCGCCTTGCCGACCTCGGCGACGTTGTTGCCCGGGGCCATCGACACCGCCACCACCACCGCCGGCTGGCCCTGGTAGATGGCGCCGGCTTCCGGCGGATCCACCGGCATCAGCTCGATCCGCGCCAGTTGCGCCAGCGGGATCTGCCGTGGGCCGTCGGCGCCCTGCGTCGCGATCGGAGCATTGCGCAGGTCGTCGAGGTCGCGCACTTCGCCGGAGGTGGTCACGGTCATCGCCATGCCCGACGCGGCGACCAGGCCGCCGCCGGCGACCACGTTCTGCGCGCGCAGTTGCTGCGCGACCGCGGCCGGGGTGAGGCCGGCCTCGCCCAGCCTGGTGCGGTCGAAGGCGACATAGACGCGCTCGTCCTGCAGGCCGTGGAAGGTGACCCGCTCGACGCCCGGCACGGCGTACAGCTGCGCACGCATCTGCCGCAGCGGCCCGAGCATCTCGGCGGTGTTGAAGCCGGGCGCGGTGACGGCGATCGAGGCGATGGCGACGCGGCCGAAGTCGTCGTCGACCAGCGGCCCCTGCGTACCCGCGGGCAGCTCGGCACCGGCCTCGGCCACCTTGCTGCGCACCCGCTGCCACAACGCCGGCAGGTCCTTGACGCTGTCCTGCGCGGTGACCTGCACGATGGCGCTGCCGGGATGGATGGTGGTGACGATCTTCTTCAGCCCGCTGACTTCGCGCAGCCGTTCCTCCAGCGGACGCGCGAGCAGGTTCTCCACGCGCTCGCTGGGCATGCCGGGGTAACCGACCTGCACGATCGCATCGCGCACGGTCACGCTGGGTTCCTCCTGCGAGGGGAAACCGAGAAAGGTGACGATGCCGCCGATCAGGATCAGGGCGGCGCTGAACAGCGCCAGGCGGCTCGATTGCAGGGTGGCGCGGGTCAGGTTCATGGCGAGGTGGTGCCGAGGCGGGTGGTGGGACGGAACGGCACGACGTGCTGGCCGTCGTGAAGGAAGGCGGCGCCAGCGGCGACGATGCGCTCGCCCGGAGCCAGGCCACGCAGGATCTGCACGCGGCCGCCCTCGGCGTGCCCGGTGACGACCTGGCGGCGGCGCACGCTGCCGCTGTCCTGGCGGTACACGAACAGCATGGTCTGGCCGTCGGCCATGCTCGGGATCAGCGCGCTCAACGGCACGCTCGGCGCCTGATCGGCGGCGCTGTCGGGCAGGGCCAGCAGCAGCGATTCGCCGCTGCGCGGCTGCGCCGCATCGGCGCCGGTGCTGTCGAACAGCGCCTGCACGGTGGCCCCGCCGTCCACGCGTTCGGACACGCTGCGCAGGCGCAGCGGCAGCGCCTGCTGCGGTGCGCTGCTGCGGTAGGCGAGGACGCTCTGGCCCGGTTGCAGCGCCGCCGCGCGATCGGCCGGCAGCGTCGCCAGCACCTGCGCGCGATCGGCGCCGTCCAGTTGCAGGACCGGCTGGCCCGCGCTCACAAGACTGTCGGGCTGCTGCAGGCGTGCCACCACGCTGCCGTCGAACGGTGCGCGCAGTTCCGATTGACGCACCGCGCGGCGCGCCAGCGCCAGGTCCGACTGCGCGCTGCGGACCTTCGCCTGCGCCGCGGCGAAGGCGCTCTTGGCCGCGGTCAGGGTCGCGGCCGAGGCGGCGCCGTCGTCGAACATGGCCTGCTGCTGGGCGAGCTGGGTCTGCTGCTGCTGCAGGTCTGCCGCGGCGATGCCGACGCCGGCCTCGGCCTGCTGCAGGCGCAGGTTGTTCGGTTCCGGGTCCAGGCGTGCGAGCACCTGGCCGGCGCGCACGCGGTCGCCCACGTCCACGGCGATGGCGGCGATGCGGCCGCCGCCTTCGAAGCCGAGATCGGCGCGTTGTTGCTGGCGCACCTGGGCGAGGTAGCGGGTGCTGTCGCGTGCGGCATCGCGGCCGACGGTTTCCAGCTTGACCGCGCGCGGCGCGTCGGCGGGCGGTGCGGCCTCGCGGCCGCAGCCGGACAGCGCCAGCACGGCCAGCGGCAGGCACAGCGTGAGAAGCAGGGTGGGGCGCAGGGTCATGATCGGCGGTGTCCCGGGAACGTTCAGAAGGTGTAGGTGACGGTGGCGCCGCCGCCGGCAGCGGCGCGGCGACGCACCACCGGGCTGCCGTCGGCGGGGCCGACGTAGCGGGTGGCGTTGAGCAGCAGCGAGGCGGTCCAGTGCGGCGACAGGGTGTGATCCCATTCGGCGCCGACGGTGTAGGCGTACACGCCGGCATCGGCGCGGTGCGGTTGGAATCCGCTGGTCAGGCTTTGCGCCTCGGTGACGCCGAAGTACGCCTGGTTGAAGCGGCGGTCGCCGACGTGCGCGTCCAGGTCCAGGGTCACGTTGTCGGCCGCCGCCTGCAGCAGGGTGAAGCGCGCGCCGGCGCGGTAGCGGTTGCGGCGCGCACCGTCCTTCAGCGCGAACTCCGCCTCGGCGTCCAGCGCCAGGTACGGGGTGAGCTGCTGCATGACCAGGCTGCGTGCGGTGATCGCGCCGGGCACGTCGCCCATGCCGGCCAGGCGCTTGGAGCCGGGGCGCCAGCTGCTGTTGCGCTGCAGGCGGCCCAGGTCGTAGCCGAACGACTGGCTGGCGGAGAAGCCGTGCGCGTTCTGGAACTGGACGCCGGCGCCGCGCAGTGTGTCCGCGAACAGGATGCCGCGCTGTACCGAGAGCACTGGCACCGCCTGCACGCGATCGTCGGCGGAACCGGCATAGCGCGGAGTCAGCATGGCGCCGGCGCCCACGCTCACTTGGGTGCGGTCGCCGAACAGGCCGGCGCTGGGGGCCGGATCGGTGTCTGCGGCGTGCGCGACGGGCGGCAGCGCCAGCACCGCCACGGTCAGCGTGGGCGACAGAACGGACAGGAGATGTTTCATCGGAGCAACCTCGTGCGGGGGAAAGGTCATCAGGGCGCGTTCGGCAGCGGCACGCCGTAGAACGCGCGGAACAGCGCGATGCGATCGAGCAACAGGTCCTGGCGCGCCTGCAGATGCGCCAGTTCGGCTTGCGCGGCCTGGATGTCGCCGGCCAGCAGCTCGGGGCGGTCCTGCAGACCTTGCGCGACGCGCTGCTGCAGGCGCGCCACACGCTGGCGTTCGCGTTCGAGATTGGTGCGTTCGCCGCGTTCGCGCTGTTGAAGCGCTGGCAGCGCATCCAGCGCATCGGCGACCTCGCGGAACGCCGCTTCCACGGTCTTCTCGTAGTCGGCCACCGCGCCGTCCTTGCGCATCTGTGCGATGTCCAGGTTGGCGCGGTTGCGGCCGCCGTCGAACAGCGGCAGCACCAGTTGCGGCATGAAGCTCCAGGTGCGGCTGCCGGGCATGAACAGGCCGTTCAACGCCTCGCTGGCGGTGCCCAGCGAGGTGCTCAGGCGGATCGACGGGAAGAACGCGGCGCGCGCGGCGCCGATGTCGGCATTGCGCGCGCGCAGTTCGGCCTCGGCCTGGCGGATGTCCGGGCGCTGCAGCAGCAACTGCGAGTCGAGGTCGCGCCAGGTGCGGCCATCGTCCTGCCCAGCACCCGGCAGCAGATCCTGCAAGGTGCCGGCGCCGTCCGGCGTGGCGTAGCCGGCGAGCAGTTGCAGGGCGCGGCGAGCGGCGGCGTGATCGCTGGTGGCCTGCTGCGCGCGCGCCTGCGCCTGGTCGTCGTCGTGGCGCTGGCGGTCCAGCGCATCGCGGGAGATCAGCCCGACCGTCTGCTGGCGCGTGGCGATCGCCAGCAGTGCGGCACTGCGCTCGGCGATGGTCTGCGCCTGCTGCTGGCTCTGCAGGGCAGCACGCTCCAGTGTGTAGGCGCGCAGCACCTCGGCGATCAGCGCGCCGCGCGCCGCCTGGCGGCCTTCTTCGGAGGCCAGGTAACGCTGTTGCGCCGCCGCCGACAGCGAGGCCAGCTTGCCGAACAGGTCCAGTTCGAAGCCATCCACGCCGACCGCAACGGTACTCAGCTTCTGGCCGTAGCGCGCCTGCGTGGCCGCGTCGTCGTAGCTGCGGCGCGCGCCCTGGGCATCGAGGCCCAGCTGCGGCAGCTGCTGCGCGCGTTCGATGCGGTACTGGGCGCGCGCCTGCTGCACGGTCAGCACGGCATTGCGGAAGTCCGGATCGTGGGCCAGTGCCTGGGTCAGCAGCGGGGCCAGGTCGTGCTGCGGCGAGAATGTCCGTACGAACTGCAGTTCCTGGTCGGTGAGCGCACTCTCGCCGCGATCCGGTGCGGCGGCCGCGGTCGCGTTGGTCGCGCCGAAGGTGGGCGGCAGGGCCGGTTGCGGGCGTTGGTAGACCGGCGCCAAAGAGCAGCCACCCAAGGCGAGTGCGAGAAGCCCGAGCAGGGCGCGGGTGCGACACGGGCGAAGCGGCAGGGACGGTAGAATCATGGCAGCGGTCGGGTGATCGAACTCGACTGCCAGCATCGGCGGGCATGTTCAAGCCGCCTTCTAGGAATCTTCAAGATTCCATCAAGACGCCAAACACGGGCACCGGGCAATGCACGCGAAGAAGATCCTGCTGGTCGAAGACGATGCCGACAGCGCCAGCATCCTCGAGGCCTACCTGCGCCGCGACGGCTTCGAGGTCACCATCGCCGAGGACGGGCAGAAGGCGGTGGCGGTGCATGCGCAGTGGAAGCCGGACCTGGTGCTGCTGGACGTGATGCTGCCGCGGCTCAGCGGCACCGAGGTGCTGTCCACGATCCGCCGCAGCAGCGACACGCCGGTGATCATGGTCACCGCGATGGGCGACGAACCGGAGAAGCTCGGCGCGCTGCGTTACGGCGCCGACGACTACGTGGTCAAGCCGTACAGTCCCAAGGAAGTGGTGGCGCGGGTGTTTGCGGTGCTGCGCCGCGCCGGGCCGGCGCGCGCCAGCGAGGAGCCGCTGCGCCACGAGCGCCTCACCGTGGACACCGCGGCGGTGCGCGCCACGGTGCGCGACGCCGACGGCCACGAGGTGGCGCTGGAACTGACCCCGACCGAGTTCAACATCCTGGCGACGCTGATGAAGACGCCGTTCAAAGCCTTCACCCGCAGCGAACTGCTGGAGATCTGCCTGCCCGACAGCGACGCGCTGGAGCGGGTGGTGGATGCGCACGTGCACAACCTGCGCAAGAAGCTGGAACACGAGCAGGTCACCGGCCTGCTGGTGACCGTGCGCGCGATCGGCTACCGCTTCCGATGAACTGGGCCTGGTTCCGCCGCAAACGCCACGCGCCGCTGTGGCAATGGGTAGGCCTGCGCATGAGCGCGCTGGCGGTGCTGACCATCATCGCGATCGCGCTGGGCATGGTGCTGCGCTTCGCGATCTGGGACGTCTCCACCCTGAGCCGCCTGCCGCCGCAGGCCCGGCAGGAGATGCTGCAGCTGCGCGAGGATCCGCACAGCAATGCGCGGCGTCTGTGGCAACTGTTCGAAACCTATTACGACGTGGCCGACTTCCTGCCCGGGCTGGCCAGCCGCGACTGGTGGCTGCTGGCCGGCATGGTGCTGGCGTCGATCCCGGTGATCGTGGTCTGCGGCCTGCTCGCTTCGCGGCCATTGTCGCGGCAGTTCTCCAATGTGGCCGAGGCGGCGCGGCGGATCAGCGATGGCGATTTCGCCGCACGTGCGCGCGTGGTGCCCGGCGCCCCGGACGAACTGGCCGGGCTGGCGACCGACTTCAACGGCATGAGCGCGCAGCTGCAGCGGTACGAGCGCGAGGTGCGCGAGTCCAGCGCGATGCTGGCGCACGAACTGCGCACCCCGCTCAACGCGGCGATGGGGCGGGTGCAGGGCATGCTCGACCAGGTGTTCCCGAGCAGCGAGGAGCAGTTGCGTATGGTCCAGCGCCAACTGGAACAGATCAATCGCCTGGTCGGCGACCTGCACCTGCTATCGATGGCCCGCGCCAACCAGTTGATGCTGGAGCCGCAGCGGTTCGCGCTCGGTGCCCTGGTCCGCGAACGCCTGACCTGGGCGGCGCAGCCGCTGCAGGAGGCCGGCATGCAGGTGCAGGTGCGCATTCCCGAGCAGTTGCACATCAGCGCCGACCGCGACCGCCTGGGCCAGGTGCTGTCGGTGCTGATCGACAATGCGATGCGCTACGCGGCGGCCGGCGGCGAACTGTTGCTGGAGGCGCAGGCCGACACCGATGGCGTGCTGATCCGCGTGGCCGACCGCGGTCCCGGCGTGGACGAGGAGGCCCTGGCGCGGATGGGCGACCGTTTCTGGCGCGCCGACGACTCGCGGGCACGCCATTCCGGCGGCAGCGGCCTCGGCCTGTCGATCGCCGCGGCCATCTGCCAGGCGCACGGCGGCACGCTGGAATTCGCCAACCGCGCGGGCGGTGGACTGTGTGCGCGGGTGCGCTTGCCGCATGCGCCTGCCGGCGACGCGGATGCGCTGGTCACAGGTGCGTCCGCGGCGAACCCGCGCAAGCGCCTGGCCTGAGGCTCTTAACGACTGTGGGATGTGGCGGGGGCTTGGCCAGCGGGAGTGGCGCACAATTCGCCCCATCGCAGTGCCCATGCTCGATGTCGCGGCGAACGGCGCCTCGTCGATGAACCCGTCGACCGCGGCACGTCCACGCGCCGAACTGCGGAGCGAAGATGCGGTTCTGCATCTGGCTGTCCACGCGGCACGAACCACCGATGACCGGCTTGGCGGTAAAGTGCATCAAGGCCGACACTGCATCGGCCGCCCCATGCCGCAACCGGATCCCGCAATGCGTGTAGCCAGCACCGCCATCCCGACCGGAACCACCCCCGCCGAATGGCGCTCCATCGAGCACGCCGCCACCCGGGAACTGCAACGCCGCACCGAGGCGGCGCATACGGCGGTGATCGCGCTGCTGCAGACCCACGCCGCTGCGTTCAGCGCGAAACAGCGCGCCCAGATCCGGCGGCGGTTGGCGCGGGGCGGCTGAACCCCACGGCCGCAGGTGCGGCAGTGCGACATGCGCGGGGTGCGTGATGCCGCAGCCAGCGAGGGAATGACAGGCGCCATCGACCGGCGTCGCATGCCCAGTTGTCAGCGCAAAGGCACACGCGGTCGGTGAGTCAACGAGGCAGCCGCCCGCGTGCCGCGTGTCCGGCACCGACCATGTCGCTGATTGCCACACGACCTCGGCTATCATCGACCAGACGCTGAGATGAGTAAGGATATGGAAGTGCGACTCACGCGCGAGCAGGTCCTCGCGCTTGCGCCGGATGCGGCATCGGCCAAGGCGGCCACCGGCCTGGCCACGGGCGGGAAGTGGGGCCTGCTCGGTGCCGACACCGAGGTGCTGTGGGGAGAATGCCAGGGCAGTGGCGCCAAGCCCTACCAGACCCAGGTGGACCTGGTCGCGCTGGTCAGCCGTTGCTCGTGCCCCAGCCGCAAGTTTCCGTGCAAGCACGGGCTGGCCATGCTGCTGCTGTATGCCGACGGCAACCCACGCTGCGTGCCGGGCACCCGCCCGGCCTGGGTCGAGGAATGGATGCAGGGACGTCGCGAACGCGCGGCGCGCAAGGAGGAAGTCGCCGCCAGCAAGCCGCCGCCCGATCCGCAGGTCCAGGCCGCGGCGGCGGCCAGGCGCGAACAGGCGCGTTGGGCGCGCATGCAGGCCGGCGCGGCCGAACTGCAACGCTGGATCGCCGACCAGTTCCGCCAGGGCCTGGCCAATCTGGGCGCGGAATTCGACCAGGACGCGCGGCGCATGATGGCGCGCATGGTCGATGCGCAGGCTCCCGGCCTGGCCGCGCAGTTGGAGCGCGCCGTGGGCGAGGGCGGCCGCGATCTCGCGCAGCTCGCCGACCTCGGCGAACGCCTCGGCCTGCTGCAACTGTTGGCACAGGCGGTGCCGCGCGCAGGCGATTTCAGCGCCGCGCGCCAGGCGGACCTGCGTGCCGCACTGGGCTGGCCGCTGGAGCGCGACACGGTGTTGCGCGAAGGCGAGGCGGTGCACGATCGTTGGCATGTGCAGGGGCAGCACGTGATCGAGCAGCCGGGCAATCTGCTGGAACGCCGGGTGTGGCTGCAGGGCCTGGACAGCGGCCGCCCCGCGCTGCTGCAGGAGTACAGCCACGGCGGGCGCGGATGGGAGCAGCATTGGCGCAACGGTCATGTACATGCCGGCTGCCTGCATTTCCATCCGGGTACGGTGCCGTTGCGCGCCGTGCCGGGCGAACTCGATCCCGGCGTGGAGGCCGGCGCCGCGCTGCCGCGCACCGACACCCTGGACGCCGCCGCCCGTGCGCATGCGCTCAACCCATGGCTGCCGCAGGTGCCGATGCGTCTGCAGGAGGCGCAGATCGCGCACGATGGCCGCAGCGTCCGGGCGCAGCACAGCGAAGGCAGCCTGCCGTTGCAACTGCCCGCGATGCAGGGTTGGGCGCTGCTCGCGTTCGCCGGCGGTCATCCTGTCTGCCTGATGGGCGAGTGGGACGGCGACACGCTGTGGCCGCTCAGCGCGTGGAATGCGCAGGGCGAGCGTTGGGAAAGGAGCGCGGCATGAACGAGGCCTGGTTGAAACCGGCGCTGCTGGGTATCGATCGCCCGCAACGGATTGCCCTCGATGGCGCACTCGGCGAGGTACTCGCCGCCATCGCCACGCAGGACGATGCCGCACTGGGCTACAGCCTGCAGGTGGGCGCGTTGGCCGCCTGCCGGCGTGCGGCGCTGCGTCTCGGCGCGCCACTGCCGCTACCGCCGCCCGCGCCGCCCGATCCGCAAGCGCTGCCCGCAGGCCATGCCTGGGTGCCGCTGTTGCGGGCGCTGTTCGCCAGCGCGCAGCCCGCAGCGTGGCTGAAACGCCTTCGCCACGAAGCCTGCCTGCAACTGGCCGCACGCGGCCAGCATCTGCCGGTCGCAGTACTGCCGCAGGCATTGGACGCAGGCGCGCGCCTGAGCGCGCTGCGGGGCGCATTGCGCCCGGTGATGGGCGCGCGTGGCCGCTGGCTCGCGGCGCGCAATACGGAGTGGACCTACGCCACCGATGCGGTAGCGGAGGCGCAGACGCCTGCCGATCTGGCGCGGATCTGGGAGGAGAGCACCTTCGATGCGCGCCTGCTGGCCTTGCGGCAGTTGCGCGCGTCAGACCCCGACGGCGCGCGCCAGCGCCTGCAGGACGCGCAGAAGGAACTGTCCGCACGTGAACGTGCCGCCTGCGTCGATGCGTTGCGGCCGCAGTTGTGCGAGGCCGATGCGCCGTTCCTGCAGCAACTGCTGAAGGACCGCAGCCGCGAGGTCCGCCAGTTGGCCGGGCCGATGCTGGCGCGGTTGACGTCCACCGCGCACGCGCAGTACCTGCAGGCGCAGATGTCGGCGGTGTTGCAACAGCAGCGCACCGGCCTGTTGCGCCGAGTGAGCTGGACCCTGGAGGCGCCGAGGGCGGCCGATGCCGGGTGGAACGAGGCGGCCATCGACAGCAAGCGGCCCGGCAGCGACGCGCTCGGTGAGCGCGCCTGGTGGCTCTATCAACTGGCGCGGCAGTTGCCGCTCGCCTGGTGGTGCCGCACGCTGGAGAAGACCCCGCAAGAGGTGCTGGCCTGGTCCCGCACCACGGAGTGGGACGCCGCCCTGCTGCGTGCCTGGCTGGAGCAGGTGGACGCCAGCGAGCCGGCCTGGGTGGAAGCCCTGCTCGACGTGGAGCAACGGCAGCGCAGCCCGAGCGAGCTGCTGGCCCTGCTGCCGCCGGAGCGGCGCGAGCGCTATTGGCCGCCGAGTACCGCGCAACTGCAGCGGCAGGCGCTGCTCGGCGAGGTGCTGGCCGGCACCGCCCACGGCCAGCACTTGAGCGCCGCCTATTCGCAGTCGCTGGCGACAGACCTGGGCTCGCTGTTCGGCGCTCCGATGCTGCGCCACGACTATCTGCTGCGCGACGCGCTGCTAGAACTGCTTGCCGTCCTGCATCCGTCGGCATTGCCGCGGGTGCAGGTGGCCGATCCGCCCGCGGACGCCAGCGCTGCCTTGCTCGATTGCGTGCAGCAGGCCCGCCAGCTCCTGGTCCTGCGCCAGAGCCTGCACGCCGCATCCTGATCCTCACGCCTTTCATTGGAGACCTCATGAGCACTGCCGTCCTGCGCCAGCACGCCGAACACCAATACGCCGAGGAACTGGAGGAACTGCGCCGCCAGGACAACCGCCAGCGGCCTGCCAACTGGCTGCTGTCGCCCTGGGCGGTGGTGACCTACCTGCTCGGCGGCACGCTGGAGAACGGCTTCGTGGTCAGCCCCAAGTACATCGGCGACCGCCGCCTGATGGAAGTGGCCGTGGCGACCATCGCCACCGATCGCGCCCTGCTGCTGTTCGGCGTACCGGGCACCGCCAAGTCCTGGGTGTCCGAACACATGACCGCGGCGATCAGCGGCGATTCCACGCTGCTGGTACAGGGCACCGCCGGCACCAGCGAAGAGCAGATCCGCTACGGCTGGAACTATGCGCAGTTGCTGGCCAACGGGCCCAGCGAGAAGGCGCTGGTGCCGAGCCCGCTGATGCAGGCCATGCGCCTGGGCAAGAT
Source organism: Xanthomonas sp. LMG 12461 (assembly GCF_009192935.1). NCBI lineage: Bacteria > Pseudomonadati > Pseudomonadota > Gammaproteobacteria > Lysobacterales > Lysobacteraceae > Xanthomonas > Xanthomonas sp. LMG 12461. Next base: position 33,897 of record NZ_NQYT01000018.1, on the reverse strand, counting down.
CGCCCGCATCGAGGAGCTCACCCGCATTCCGGCCGACGTGCAGGACGCGCTGATCACCGTGCTGTCGGAAAAGACCCTGCCGATCCCGGAGCTGGGCAGCGAAGTGCAGGCGGTGCGCGGCTTCAGCGTGATCGCCACCGCCAACAACCGCGACAAGGGCGTCAACGAACTGTCCAGCGCGCTGAAGCGCCGCTTCAACACCGTGATCCTGCCGGTGCCGTCCAGCGAGGAGGACGAAGTGGCGATCGTGCGCAAGCGCGTGGCCGAAATGGGCGCGGCGCTGGACCTGCCGGCCGAGCCGCCGGCGCTGCAGGAAGTGGCGCGCGTGGTGCGCATCTTCCGCGAGTTGCGCAATGGCGTCACCGAAGACGGCAAGGCCAAGCTGAAGAGCCCGACCGCCACGCTCTCCACCGCCGAGGCCATTTCCGTGATCAACAACGGCATGGCCCTGGCCGGCCATTTCGGCGACGGCGTGTTGCGCCCCGGCGACATGGCCGCCGGCATGATCGGCGCCATCGTCAAGGATCCGGTGCAGGACGCGCTGGTGTGGAAGGAATACCTGGAAACCGTGGTGAAGGAGCGCGAGGACTGGAAGGACCTGTATCGCGCGTTCCGCGAGCAGGCCTGAGCGAGCCGGCCTCGATGAGCGAAGCCATCTCCCTGTTCGGCATTCGCCACCACGGTCCCGGCTGCGCGCGCAGCCTGGTCGCCGCGTTGACGGCGTTGCAGCCGGACTGCGTGCTGATCGAAGGGCCGGCAGGTACCGAAGCATTGCTGCCGCACGTGCTGGAGGAGGGCATGCAGCCGCCGGTGGCCCTGCTGTCCTATTGCGTCGACGACCCGCAACTGGCCGTGTTCCATCCGTATGCCGCGTACTCCCCGGAATGGCAGGCCATGCACTGGGCGCTGCGCAACGGCGTGGCGGTACGCTTCATGGACGTGCCGCCGGCCTTGACCCTGGAATGGCAGGCGCAGGCGCGTGCCGAGCGCGTGGCTGCGCCTGCAGACCAAACGTCGGAGCCGGCGGACACGCCGCCACCGGCGCAGGACGACGCCGACGCACCCGAGGACGAGCGCGCCGAGGTGCGCCCGTCCGATCCGCTGGACTGGCTGGCGCGTGCCGCCGGCCATGCCGACGGCGAGGCCTGGTGGAACCACATGGTGGAAGAGCGGGGCGACGGGCAGGGGCTGTTCGATGCCATCGCCGAGGCCATGGCCGCCGTGCGCGAACACACGCCGGAGCCTCCCGGCCTGCGCGGCGAACACGAGGCCGTGCGCGAAGCCCACATGCGCAGCGCGCTGCGCAGCGCCAGCAAGGCGTTCGCGCGTGTCGCGGTGGTCTGTGGCGCCTGGCATGTGCCGGCGTTGCAGCCGGCCGCGTTGCGCGCCAACAGCGCCACCGCGGACAGCCGCCTGCTCAAGGCCATGCCCAAGCGCAAGACGCAGAGCACCTGGGTGCCATGGACCTATCGCCACCTGAGCATGGACAGCGGCTACGGCGCCGGCGTGGAAGCGCCGGGCTGGTACGACCACCTGTGGCGCAGCAGCGGCGTCCACGACCAACGCGCCGTCGGCTGGTATGCGCGGGTGGGGCGCCTGTTGCGCGACCACGGACTCGACTGCTCGTCGGCGCACCTGATCGAGGCCACGCGCCTGGCCGACACCCTGGCTGCCTTGCGTGGTCATCCGGCCCCGGGCCTGGACGACATCGCCGAAGCCAGCCGCGCGGTCATCTGCAACGGCGACGATGCGCCCATGCGGCTCATCCGCGAGCGCCTGATGGTCGGCGACGCCCTGGGTCAGGTACCCGACAGCGTGCCGGCGGTGCCGCTGCAGCGCGACCTGGAGGCGCAGCAGAAGCACCTGCGCCTGAAACCCGAAGTGCTGGAAAAGACCCTGGATCTGGACCTGCGCAAGGACACCGATCTGGCGCGCAGCCATCTGCTGCATCGGCTGCGCCTGATCGGCATCGAATGGGGCCGGCTGGCGCGCACCGGGCAGTCCGCACGCGGCACCTTCCACGAAATCTGGCAACTGGCCTGGCAGCCGCAGTTCCTGGTGGACCTGGTGCAAGCCAGCCGCCACGGGCAGACCCTGGCCGATGCCGCGTCCAGCATGGCCATCGCGCAGGCGCGCAAGGCCGAGGCGCTGCCAGCGTTGTCCGCGTTGGTGGACCAGGTGCTGCTGGCCGACCTGCCGCAGGCGGTCAGCGCGATCGCCGCCGAACTCGAGGCCCGCGCTGCCACCGATGCCGAGCCCCTGGCGCTGCTCGGTGCGCTGCCGCCCCTGGCCAACGTGTACCGCTACGGCAATGTCCGCCAGACCGAGGGCCGCCAGGTCGCGCACCTGTTCGACAGCATGCTGGCGCGCGCGGTCATCGGCCTGACCCTGGCGCTGTCCAGCCTCGACGAGGCCCGCGCCGAGCAGGCGCGCAGCATCGTTCTGGACGCCGATCGCGCCATCGGCCTGCGCGGCGATGCGGACGGCAGCGCCAACTGGCAACAAGCGTTGCAACGCGTGGCGCTGTCGCCGGCATGCAACGCGTTGCTGCAGGGCGTCGCCCTGCGGCTGCTGTTCGACACCCAGGCGGTGCAGGGCACCACCGTGCACCTGCAACTGCAGCAGCACCTGTCGCCGGGCGCCGAACCGCTGCAGGCCGCGCAATGGCTGGACGGCTTCCTCAACCGCAACGCCACCGTGCTGCTGCACGACGATGCCGTGTGGCAGATGATCGACGCCTGGGTCGTGGCGCTGGACGAGGCGCAACTGGTGCGCGTGCTGCCGCTGGTGCGGCGCACCTTCGCCGCCTTCCAGCCCGCCGACCGCCGCGACTTGGGAACGCGCGTGCGCCAGGCGCCGGTGGAGAAAACCGATGCCGCTGTCGTCCCAGATTGGAACCTGGCCCGCGCCGAGCGCGCGGTGCCGACGCTGCGCGAACTGCTGGGATTGCCCGCATGACCGACACGCCATCCACTCCCGACACGCCCACCTCGCGCGCACAGCGCTGGCGCCTGATCCTGGGGCAGGAGGCCGAATCCAGTTGCGGCGCCTTGCCCAAGCCGCTGCAGGGCATCGACCAGGCGCTGGCCGCGCTGTACGAGCCCGACGGCCCAGGCGGCCTGGGGCGCCGCGGCGGGCGAGGGGCCTCCTCGCCCAATGTGGCCCGCTGGCTGGGCGACATCCGCCGCTACTTCCCCTCGTCGGTGGTGCAGGTGATGCAGCGCGACGCCCTGCAGCGCCTGGATCTGACCCAGATGCTGCTGGAAAAGGAAATGCTCGAGCAGGTGCAGCCCGACGTGCACTTGGTCGCCAACCTGATTGGCTTGAGCCAGGTGATTCCGGCGCAGACCAAGGACACCGCGCGCATGGTCGTGCGCCAGGTGGTGGAGAGCCTGCTGCGCCAGCTCGAGGAACCGATGCGCTCGGCGGTGACCGGCGCCCTGGACCGCGCTCGCCGCAACCGCCGCCCGCGGCTGGCCGAGATCGACTGGCACCGCACCATCCGCAGCAACCTGCGGCACTGGCAACCCGACCTGCGCACCGTGGTACCGCAGGACCTGGTCGGCTACGGCCGCAAGGCCAGGAAGCCGCAACGCGAAGTCCTGCTGTGCATCGACCAGAGCGGCTCCATGGCTGCCTCGGTGGTGTATTCCAGCATTTTCGGCGCGGTGATGGCCTCGCTGCCGGCGGTGTCCACGCGCCTGGTGGTGTTCGACACCGAAGTGGTCGACATGAGCGAGCAACTGGACGATCCGGTGGACCTGCTGTTCGGCGTGCAACTGGGTGGCGGCACCGACATCCACCGCGCCGTGAGCTATTGCCAGAGCATCATCCGCGAACCGCACAACGCCATCCTGGTGCTGATCTCCGACCTGTACGAAGGCGGCGTCGAGGAGCGGTTGCTGGCGCGTGCCCGCGAACTGGTCGAATCCGGCGTGCAGTTCATCGTGCTGCTGGCCCTCAGCGACGAAGGCACACCGTCCTACGACCGCGCCCTGGCCGGCAAGCTGGCGGCGCTAGGCGTGCCGTCGTTCGCTTGCACCCCGGACGCATTCCCCGGCCTGATGGCCGCGGCGATCCGCCGTGACGACATCCAGCAGTGGGCGGGGGCGCAGGGGTTGGTGACGGTGCGGTGAGGTTGGTGGGTCTGACGGTGCCTGCGGGCTCCTTCTACTCCAGTAATTTTACATAAGATACATTATGCGAAATTGCATATGCGCCTGATGCTGGCAAGGCTGCGATGGATCTGGATGTGGCTTACCTCTTGCTTACCACCTCGATCCCCTAGCGACAAGGAAATCGCAGCGTGAGCGACACGTACAACATCGATCGCCGGCCGCCTTGCTGGGCGGTCGGTCAACCCTGCCCGAATCACTGCGCGGAAGCGCATGCAAGACACATCATCGACAATCACGTGGAGCTACACGGCCCATGGGCTGGCTGGCGACTCGCCGGCCGGGATCTGGTAGCACCATCGGGAGAGCGCATACCCGAACGCCGGCTACGCGGCCTGCTATGGCGCGCAGATGCTACTGACTTACGTGACGCAACACGAAATCGGAACCTTGCCAGGAAAGCGCGTCAGCAGTCGATGGTGAAGGTCGTTGTTGTTGATCTGGGCGAATGGAAGAAACGCCACTTCGGGGGCATGGCTGGATAAGCGTCTACGTAGGGGCTATGCCCCTACACCCCAAAACGCTACCTTAATTGTCCACACAAGGAGAACGACAAATGCCACCTAGCGCCGATGCAGAAATAACAGCCGCCTACATCGACGGGATACAAGACGCGATTTCGCTAACAGCTTTCCTTGTAGCGGACGAAAGGCAACTAAACGCGATAATTCGCGCACTCACAGACATGGCTAACGACCGCAACCGGCATGAAAAGCGGCGAGAAGTTATGCGGTCGCTTGCCATGAATTTACACGACCAAAGAACGCGAAATGCAGCATGGAAAGAAGCTGCGCTAAACGACGGCTAGTCACACCATCTAGTCGAACGGGTCGTAAAAAACGTTGCGCTGATGCCGGTCAGCGCGGCGTACATATTCTAAAGCGCGATGAGCACTCCACTCACGCTCTAGACGCCGCAGGCGCAGGCTGGCGCGGATACCGGAAACAATCCCAGCGGCGCACAAAGCGATGACTACAGAAAGCTGAGCGGTGGCAATCCAATCGATGCTTTGCATGCTCACATTTCCAGCGTGGTGGCAGGAGTGTACGTGCCAGTGACCTTAGAAGGCGACTCCGGGAACGTGCCGAGCGAACGCGCCTTGCGCTCCACGATGGAGCCCTGCACAGCGCCCTGACCGCTTGCATCAGGGCCGCCGACAGGCTGCCCGCCACCTACCCCGCCCGCGACCGGCGCAGAGCCGCTTGGCGCGGCGTATTGGTGATAAATGTTGATCGGAAGCGGACGCTCCACCACACGCCGGCACTCGGCCTGGGTCTGATCGATCAACAAGCCATCCTGATTCCAGCAGCGGCAACCACGGTGGCTATCCACGCAACCGACTATCGGCGTGACTGTCGGGCCGGTCAGGCTGAAATACTCACCCGTCGCAGCCGCCTTGTCCTGCTGGATTGGTTGAACGCCAGGACCGCCCAACATCGACGCTGCCGGCGTCGGAGTCTCCGCTACGCTGCGCTCCGCCGCCGTCTGCTTCTTTTCAGGCGCTTTCGGCGTGATGAACCAATAGAAACCCCACAAGGCGAACAAGATCACTGGCAACGACATAAGCGCTGCTTTGATCTTGGCGGGCATCTTGAACTTATGCGCATCGGTGTGCATCGAACTGGACTTGTAGACCTTGTAGAGGTCAGTCGGATACGACCACACGCTTTCATCAGCACCCTTGCGAGCGCTCGCACTGTATGGATTCATGACGCCACGACTAAAGGCAACAAGCGAGGCAGATTGAAGCCCAAACGCGCGATTGAGATGCCAATGCTTATTGACGAGACGAAACAACTCCTGATCGATCTTATCCGGCCACTGGGTGATGAACATCATGTCGAAACCACGGTGCCGATGCTCGTCCATGTCGCGCACGACCTCAAGCGGGGAACGACCCTTGCCTTTGTACGAGGGAAATCGCTTATGCGCTTCGTCGTAAACGACAATGGACCCATCAGGCAGCGTGCGCCAATCCTCAGGGGCAGGCTGGACGCCGGGAAGAGTAATGCCCTTGATATCGGTATAGACCGGCCTACGCTTGCGCACCTCCTTGCTGATGAAATCGACCGCGAACAACGTTTTGCCGTTGCCCGGCATGCCAGTCACGAGGTAGATCATTTCGCCGCCGCCTTGCCGATGCCAGAACCCGCCGCATTGATCGCCATGCGGGCCATGATCGCGGATCCAACAATCGTCATCGCCTCGCCAGTGCCAGACATGAGCGCGAGACTGGCGACGGTCGCAGGCAGGCCATTGACGCGCGATGCAACGAGGTTGAGCGCGCCAAGCACCACGGGCGTGATTGCCGCATAGCTGATGACAGACAAGCCGGCACCACTGAGGATGCGCGCCAGCGCATCACCGAACAACGACTGCAAAAGTGCCTTCATTTAGACGCTCCACTACGAAGGCCGGCCAAGATCATGGCGGCGGCGATTGATGCAACAACGATCAGGAATGGACGCAGCAACGTGGAGAAATCACACAACGGCTGCCAACTAAACTCCCCCTGCCCTGACGAGCCAGCCACGTTCACCGTAAACGTCTCAGGCGCAGGACAACTGCCACCACCGATGCCGCTCGACCAGCTATTGGGGTTAATTTCGATGTCACGCTCCGGAAGCTCCTTTTCCGGTTCGCCATCGGAACGCATCCAGTCCACGAAATCACAGACCTTCCCGGCCCACGAACAAAACGTAGGCCACTGCGACTCCATCGGCTGCGTTTTTGAAGGGTCATCCGTAGGCACCGAATCAGGGCCAGGATCAACACCGTTTGCGGCCTCAAGCTGCTTACGGAGCGCGTTCATGGCATCTGTGATTTCCTGAGTGCGAATCGGAGCGCCAGTATCAGGATCAATCAATATGGCGTTGACCACCTCCGGCGACTTTTTCATCAAATCGCCTATCTGACCATCATCAATGACGGTGTCGCTTGTGGTGCCGCTTCCATAGTTCACAACGGCCTGCTGCGTGACTGTCTTCGCCAAAGCGAGCCGGTCATTGCCATTGCGACAACTGACGATCAGGTAGTTGTCGGGAGACTCAAATTCAGCAGACGTGCAATTCTGAAATTGCAGACCGGCAATCGCTATGGCGCCGCCGGTCGTGGTGGTGCAACGCATCTCACCGCCTACAGTCGCGCACCACGCCTTGGACCCCGGTTGCAACGTTTGCGCAGTCGCAGGCGCCACAACCTGATTTTTCAACTCATCAATGGCCCAGCCCGCAGCGTCAACAATGCCCTTCACCATGAGGTAGGCGTTGTATGCGGCAAAGCCACGTTTCAAAGCACCACGCGCAAGCGTGCCCAATGTGGATGACGGCATTTCGACCGGGACGGCGTAGTTGCGCACACCGTTGACAGAACCGGTGAAAGACGCCTCAAGAGTGACCGTAGACCGAACGCCAGTTGCGGTAGTGGCGGCATAACGAGCAGACGTAGGATTGACATTGATGCCAGACGATGCCACCGCAACGACGCCAAGCCACAGCGCGCACACAGCGGTCAATCTGAGAACAGAATGCCGAGGCCAATCAGAAGTACACATAGAACTATCCAGCCTTCCATCGGTTTTCCCCAAAGAAATTGGGGGGCCGAAGCCCCCCAGGTTAAAGCGCTGAATTAGCCGCCGCGGATGGCCTGAGTAATCCAACTCCACGCCTTGATCGCCGCGTTGGGCAGCATCTTCGCTGCGCCGACGAGGCCGATGGCGGCGGTGGCGGCGCCGAGGGCGGTAACCACGGTGGTGACGTCGATATCCATTGTTGCTCTCCTCTTTTCATCGTTGGGTTTGTTGGCCAAGCTTCTTCCAGATCCAGCACGCGCCCAGGAACAGCAACGCCGCACTGCCAATCTGTCCCGCCTGCTCGACCGTCAGCGGGGGTAAAAGGGATGGCGCAGGCAGCCACGCCTGCTGCGTGCACTCATGCGTCTGCGCGTCGAATTGCACGCAGTAGAGGACGTAAGCTTGCTGCGCCATGGATTACGCCTTGGCAGCCGGCGCCGGGGCGGCGTCGCGCACGAGCTTGATGCGACGGCCAAATTCAAGGCCGCCGAACTTGTTCAGTTGGAGCGACGCGGGGTCGATTTCGTAGAAGCCTTCCGTATAGGGCGGCTGGTCTTCATCGAGAGTGAGCGGGAACGGAAGCGGAAAATCGTTGGGCCGGATCACGGCCGCTTTCTGCTCGCGAAAATGCATCGCAGCCTTACCCTCGCGAGCGGGGAACGAACGCACGTTGACGATGCTGCTCATGATTTGGACTTTCATAGTGGTATTACCTTCCAGGCGATTGTGCGGCCGAAAATGAAAGAGACTTTCCAGGGGGACGGCCAGAAAACCCCCGTGAGCCTGTCGAACCATCCGCCTTTGGTCTTGCGGATATCTGCATCGCCGCCGAGCGCTTCGCGCGCCTCTGACGGTGCTTTCCACCAACGCAGTTCGCGCCGGGATTCTTCGTTCAGCCCACCAATGCCACTCGTGCGAAACCCCTTGGGGAACGCCGCAGCGGTCGCGCTGGTGAACTTGCTTGCATACTTGGCGAGATAGCCGACGCAGTTGCGCGCCTTCTCGATTTGAGAACTACCGTGCGGCCACCATCCACGCTGATCGACCTTGCCGAAATACATGCCACGCGGAACCCACACCATCACGTGGTAGTGCGGCCGCAGTCGCTTGGTGAGTTCTCCGACCCATACGTAACGGAACACCTCACCCTTCCACCGGACGGCCCTAGAGACAGTTCGATTGAAGTAGCCGCGCATCCGTCTAAGTAGTTCGCTAACGTCACGAGGGCGGCTGTTGCTTCCGTCACGGTAGGTGAGCGTGAGGAAATACCACGCGCCACGGCGCGAACCTTTTTTCGCTTCTTGGTCATGGAGCCTCGCTCCGGTAATGACGGACTTTCGCAGCCGTTGCGCCCGCGCAAGTTGCGGATCGATTTCGATGGAGACGCGACCGAATGCCTGCGTTCCACTTGTTGAGTAATGGACAAGCCCAAGGGCGGCCGCTTCGCGGCCGCCCTCTCCTGCGGCCACGTATGCGGCCATTGACGCACCAACAGCACGCTTCTGGCGTGCGAGGTTTTGCGACGCGAGTTCAGTGCGCCGCGCTGCTGCCTGCATCTGTCCAATCGACGCATCGAATGCAGCCATTTCAGGCGCAGGCGAAGCGGAAACAGACACGGGCAAATGATGGGCGCCCGCGCATGCGATGCACAGGCCGCCAGGGAAAAAGTGCGACGTTGGATCGCCGCAGAATGCGCAAGTCGTGCGCGTGGTGCGTGATCCGTCAGCCACGTTTCACCGCCTTGGCACGACGCACGAAATGGCGTATCACCAACACGACAGCAAGAACGACATAGGCGATGAAGGCGAGCGCATCAACCACGGCACACCTCACGCTTGGCCTGCGCGATGAGTGCACACGCGCGGTACTCCGCATCGAGACGACGCAGGCAACGCTCGTGGTTCCAAACGAGGATGCGCAGCAAGCCGGCGGCAACGAGGACGCCAGAAAGCAGAAGAAGCGACGCGGCCACAACGTGAGTCATCACGAAAAAGGGCGCTTACGCGCCCTTCCCCTTCGCGACCGGCTTGGGTGCTTCGCTGACCGGCTGGCCGCTGGGCGGAACCGGCTTGGTGGGCTTGATCTTGTGCGCCGCGAACGCAGCGGCCAGGATCAGACGCGACACCTTGGATTCGCCCAACTCGGCGAATGCGAGCGCGGAACGCTGAAGGTCCATCACGAGCGGCTGAATGGCCGCGTGCTGCTTGATATCCATCTGAATTGCCCCTTCCCCCGCTCCCTGTAGAACCCGCCGCCGGACAGGGGGACCGGTCGGCGGGGCGTGTATCGAGTCTCGATACACGAGACGCAGTAAAATGGGTCGAGACAAGATTGTCAAGAGGGTCGATACATGAAAAGCGTTGCCGAATTGCTCGACGCAATCAAAGAACGTCGAAATCTCAGCACTGACAGTGACTTAGCGGCAGCGTTGGGGGTGAGCCGTCAGACCGTGAACAACTGGCGAAAGGGCAGAAACACGCCCGACCCGGTGGCATGCGCGACGATAGCGGGCCTAACCGGTGAGCCACTGGCGCTGGTGATGGGGATCGCCGGGGAACAGCGCGCAATCACCCGAGAAGAAAAGGCGGTGTGGAGAAAGCTGGCAGCAACGGCTATGGGGGTGATGCTGCTCATAGGAGGCGCCCTGCCTCACGAAGCAAAAGCTTCAACTATCAATGCGTTACAAGAATCGCACACGATACATTATGCGAAATTGGACGTGTCCCCGCACGGCGGCGCGGCTGGCCATCCCCGTTGCAGATCCGCCACCACGCTCAGCAGTTCCGCACCGCCCGCATCACTCTCGGCCTGAGCATCCCCGACTGCGCCAAGCTGCTGCGCGTCAGCGTCCGCACGGTCTCCAATTGGGAGTCCGCTCGAGCACGCATCCCCTATACCGCATACAAGCTCATGCGCGTTCTCAGGGGCGGCAAGCTGCTCGGTCCCGACTGGACCGGCTTCCAGGTGCGCGGCAACGTCCTGGCCACGCCTGAGGGCCGGGAGCTTCGCTCCAGCGACCTGGTCTGGTGGTCGCTCCTGATCCTGCAGGCGCAGGAGTTCCGCAACATCATGGCCAAGCGCCGCGGTGTGTTGCCCACCCATGTGGCCACTGCTATGGTCAGTCACTGCCGCGCGCCGGCTTGGGTCTTCAAGCCTTCCGCGTCTACGCATTGTCGTCAGAGTGTCGACACTTTGGGGGGTTTTTCACCGGTCGGACCGGTTAAAAATGCCCTGCACCTTGGCCCGGGGAGTAACACGGGCCAAAAATCTCATGACCAGATTTTGCGGGTGGGCGCATGAGCGTCTCCCCGCCTCCGTCTCGCAAGACCGCCCCTAATGTGCGCCTGGTCGATCCGCTCAAGACCCAGGCGGTAACCAGGGCCAAGCAGCTGGGCATCTCGCTCAATGCCTTGGTTGCCATCGCGGTTCGTCAATATCTGGATGTTCAGCCTCAGCCGTCGAAGCCGGATGCCGATCCTCTGGCGGCCCTCGGCGGAACTGATCCGGCGTTCCCGTCTTCGATCGGTCATCAGCTTTCTTCACGCCCACGGGCGCGGGCGGAGAACGCGGCGGGAGCTGCGGTCGCGGCCCGTGTCCGCGGGCGTGGTGCGCGTTTGTCGGTCGGGGCGCGTAAGCCGTACGGTCCGCCGGGGCCGCCTTTTGCCGGTTTCCGGCTTCGTCAGGGTGATGATCTGCATTCCTTTCTTACCTGCCCTTCTCGCGCTGTTCCTTCGGGCTTGGTTGGCGCCGGCTTTTTGCAGGAGTACCAGCGTTGCGAAGAGTACGCCGAGTGGTTTTGGCGGACTTATATCCAGCTCCCGCAGGGTCTTTGATTTCCGTGATGCGTCACTAAAACAGGGGGGAACCATGCATCCGCGCACCCGATTTCGCGCTCGTTGTGAGCGCCGCCTACGTAACTTCCGCTTTGCTTGTTTGGGCCTGTATCGCTCGCTCAGCTTTCCCGTGAGGAAGCCAGGCGTATGGCTGATGTTTAGGTACTTTGGAGTTTTCTTTCTGCTCTACAGATCGGGGCGTTTGGATCTCGCGTTCAAATTTGGGCGCATCTGGCCCGCGCATTTTTCGACCATCATTGCTGCTCTGAACCATCAGGGTGATCGTCGGCTTGGAATAGTTCTCTGACGCATCACGGAATATGATGTGCGGGTGCGGGGGCACCCCGCGCAAACCGCTGTAGATCTATTAGCCTGCGGCCGTCATTGGCGCGGGCTTTTTGTTGCCCATGCATCGGCAAAAATCTCGCGCCCCGTTGACTGCTTCTAATTCCGTGACTCGTCACTAAACTATCTATTTAGTGATGCGTCACGAATTAAATAGAGAAATTTTTGCATGTGTCGACACTTTCATTTAAGATCCGCCCTGCCAAAGGATTAACTCATGCGACGTATAATGAACCGAGATACATTATGCGAAATTGGCCGTGTCCCCCGACGGGGGCGCGGCCGGCCATCCCCGTTGCAGATCCGCCACCACGCTGAGCAGTTCCGCACCGCCCGCATCACCCTCGGCCTGAGCATCCCCGACTGCGCCAAGCTGTTGCGCGTCAGCGTCCGGACGGTCTCCAATTGGGAGTCCGCTCGAGCGCGCATCCCCTATACCGCCTACAAGCTCATGCGTGTTCTCAGGGGCGGCAAGCTGCTCGGTCCCGACTGGACCGGCTTCCAGGTGCGCGGCAACGTCCTGGCCACGCCTGAGGGCCGGGAGCTGCGCTCCAGCGACCTGGTTTGGTGGTCGCTTCTGATCCTGCAGGCGCAGGAGTTCCGCAACATCATGGCCAAGCGCCGCGGCGTGTTGCCCACCCATGTGGCCACTGCTATGGTCAGTCACTGCCGCGCTCCGGCGTGGGTTTTCAAGCCGTCCGCGTCTACGCATTGTCGGCAAAGTGTCGACACTTCGGGGTATTTTTCACCGGTCGGACCGGTTAAAAATGCCCTTCACCTTGGCCCGGGGAGTAACACGGGCCAAAAATCTCATGACCAGATTTTGCGGGTGGGCGCATGAGCGTCTCCCCGCCTCCGTCTCGCAAGACCGCCCCTAATGTGCGCCTGGTCGATCCGCTCAAGACCCAGGCGGCAACCAGGGCCAAGCAACTTGGCATCTCGCTCAATGCCTTGGTTGCCATCGCGGTTCGTCAATATCTGGATGTTCAGCCTCAGCCGTCGAAGCCGGATGCTGATCCTCTGGCGGCCCTCGGGGGGGCTGATCCGGCGTTCCCGTCTTCGATCGGTCATCAGCTTTCTTCACGCCCACGGGCGCGGGCGGAGAACGCGGCGGGAGCTGCGGTCGCGGCCCGTGCCCGCGGGCGTGGTGCGCGTTTGTCGGTCGGGGCGCGCAAGCCGTACGGTCAGCCCGGGCCGCCTTTTGCCGGTTTCCGGCTTCGTCAGGGTGATGATCTGCGTGCCTTCGTTACCTGCCCTGCTCGCGCTGTTCCTTCGGGCTTGGTTGGCGCCGGCTTTTTGCAGGAGTACCTGCGTTGCGAAGAGTACGCCGAGTGGTTTTGGCGGACTTATATCCAGCTTCCGCAGGGTCTTTGATTTCCGTGATGCGTCACTAAAACAGGGGGAACCATGCATCCGCGCACCCGATTTCGCGCTCGTTGTGAGCGCCGCCTACGTAACTTCCGCTTTGCTTGCCTTGGCGTGTATCGCTCGCTGACCTTCCCTATCCGGAAGCCAAGTTCCTGGGCCATGTGCCGCTTCTCCTCGACCTTCTTCTACCTCTATAAGTGATGATTATCGTGGCTACGCACCATTCATCGTAGTAAAACATACATACTATGAAAGATATTCCCGCGATTCCAACCCTCGCGCAACCGGCGGCCAGCCTGACCCTGCCCGACCAACTGGCCCAACAGGCCGCCGACGCAGTGCGCGAGCTGCTCGCCGAAGCGGCCGCCGAGAACACGACCCGCAGCTACACCAGCGCGCTGCGCTATTGGGCCGGTTGGCACGCGGCGCGCTACGGGATCGAACTGACCCTGCCGGTGCCCGAGGCCGCTGTCCTGCAGTTCGTGGTCGACCATGTGGTCCGGCGCAACGCCGACGGCGAGCTGGCCTGGGAACTGCCGCCGGCCGTTGACCAAGCGCTGGTGGCCGCCGGCCTGAAGGCCAAGCCCGGTCCCTGGACCTTGTCCACGGTCCGGCATCGGGTGGCGGTACTGTCTACCGCGCACCGACTCAAGCAGCAACCCAATCCTTGCGAGCAGCCAGCGATCCGCACCGTGCTCAGCCGTGCGGCCCGTGCTTCGGTCAAACGCGGCGAGCGACCCCGCAAAAAGACCGCGATCACCTTGGCCGAGCTCGAGGCGATGCTGGCCACCTGCAACGACAGCCTGGAAGGGCTGCGCGACCGTGCCCTGCTCTGCTTCGGATTCGCCAGCGGCGGACGCCGGCGCAGCGAGATCGCCGCAGCCGACCTGCGCGATCTACGCCGGATCGGCGACAAGGGCTATATCTACCGGCTGGAGTACAGCAAGACCCAGCAGGCTGGCGTCTCCGCATCTTCCACGCCGGACAAGCCGGTCCTGGATCGGGCCGCAATGGCGCTAGAAGACTGGTTAGAAGCCTCCGGCCTCACGGAAGGAGCTATTTTTCGTAGGCTCTGGAAGAATCGGGTGGGCCCTGCCCTGTCCCCCGCCGCGGTAGGCGAGATTGTGCAGCGGCGGGCGCGCCTGGCCGGGCTGGAGGGGGATTTTGGCGGGCACAGCCTGCGCTCGGGGTTCGTGACCGAGGCCAGTCGTCAGGGGGTGGCGTTGCCAGCCATCATGCAGATGACAGAGCACCGAGCGGTGTCGAGCGTGATTGGATACTTCCAAGCGGGCGGAGCCACCGCGAATCCCGCTGCTCGTCTTTTGGAGGACTAAGCGTCGCAATGTGCGTGGCTGGAGATATGCTTTCTTGGTTTTGAGTAGATCAGTGATGAGGGGATCAAAGGCAGTATAGAAGTAGCTAGATTGTGCCAACCAGCTGTAGCCTTTCGAAGCCATCAACCAAAAATCAGATCGCGCTGATAAATCGGAGCTTACGGTGCACATTGATTTCATAGAGGTTGCGAATTTCCGCAAGTTGCTCGCAGTGCGAGTCGACATCGCCAAACAATCAACGGTCTTCGTTGGCGCCAATAACAGTGGCAAGACATCGGCAATGGTCGCTCTCCGCCGCTTCCTGGTTGATCACGGAAATTTCTCGATCAACGACTTCACGCTATCTCACTGGGCGAAGATCGATGCCGTCGGCAAGGCTTGGGAAGAAGAAGCAGCTGGTGACGAGGCTCCTGACTTTGACTGGGGTTCTGTGGTCCCGTTCCTCGATGTATGGCTTTATGTGCCGGAAAAGCAGCTTCACTTCGCGCAGAAGATCTTACCCACCCTCGACTGGGACGGGTCGGCGCTCGGGGTCCGCTTGCGTTATGAACCGAAAAGCATCGAAGACTTCAAGCGCGAATATCTAGCCTCCCGGAGTTCGGCGAAGGCAGTAATGGCTGCGGCTGCGGTCGCTCCTGCCGAAGGAGCGGACCAATTCTCGCTTTGGCCTAAGTCGATGATCGAGTTCCTATCACGTCGCTTGCGTGCCATGTTCGAGGTCAAGGCGTACCTTCTCGATCCGGCGAAGCTTAAAGACCCAGGCGACGGAGAGGCGAAGCCACAACCACTGCCTCCTGGAAGTGAAGCCCTCACTAGCGATCCGTTCAAAGGCTTGATCCGCATTGACGAGATCAGCGCTCAGCGCGGGCTGGGCTGGACTCCATCAACTGGATCGGGAGACGAAGAACAAGTCGATAGCTCAACACGCCCAGGCAAGCGACTCTCCACCCAGCTACGTGGCTATTACACCCAACACCTGGATCCGTTCGACAAGCCAGAAGAGAAAGATCTGGAAGCGCTGCAAGCCCTACACAGTGCGCGAGTGCAGTTCGGCAAGCAGCTATCGACCTCATTTGAAGCTGCGTTGCAGGAGTTGGAAACGATTGGGTATCCCGGCCTAACTGATCCAAAACTGACTCTGACAGCAGATCTTCGACCAGTAGACGCTCTGACCCACGCCTCAACCGTGCACTACGAGGTGCCAACGCATTTGGCCGATGTCGGATATATCAATCGCTTACCCGAAGACTCAAACGGACTTGGCTACCAGAACCTAGTTTCGATGGTCTTCGCCCTGATGAGCTTCCGCGACAAATGGATGCGAGTCGGGAAGGCTTCGAAGCAATCTCCGACAGACGAAGTCAGTATTCCTCCATTGCATCTGGTGTTGGTAGAAGAACCTGAGGCGCACCTTCATGCGCAAGTGCAGCAGGTGTTCATTTCGCATGCCTATGGCGTGCTGAGGCGCCACGACCATCTAGGAGATAAAGAAGACCTTTGCACTCAGATGATCGTCAGCACACATTCGAGCCACCTTGCGCATGAAGCGGATTTCGCTTCGCTTCGCTACTTCCGACGAATGCCCGTTAATCCTATCAAGGGGTCTGTTCCGGTATCTCGTGTGGTGAACCTATCTCGCATCTTCGGCACCGAAGACGACACCACCCGTTTCGTGAAGCGCTATTTAAAAGCAACGCATTGTGATCTGTTCTTTGCCGACGGTGCCATTCTCGTGGAAGGACCAGCTGAGCGTATCCTAGTGCCGCACATGGTGCGAAATCGAGAAGATTACATCTATCTTACAAGGCGCTACCTGACATGGCTTGAAATCGGTGGAAGCCACGCGCACCGCCTTCGTCCTCTTCTGACTGCGCTTGGTATCAACACGCTGGTGATCACCGACCTGGATGCCAAGAGGGCAGACGGAGGCAACGCCGTCCCAAAGCGGGGCCAGGCCCTTCTGACACGCAACCAGACAATCAAGACTTGGTTGCCTGCTCAAGAGTTGCTCGACCTGCTCTTGGACATGAAACCAGACTCCCTTGCTCTGCTGGACCAAAGCGGTGTGGGCGTTCGCGTCGCATATCAGCAGCCTACTAAGGTGTCATTTGGTACCGATAATGATGGCGAGGCAATAGCCAACACGTTCGAAGACGCTTTGGTGTATCACAACATTGAGTTCTTCAGGGCACTTGAAGGAATTGGTCTTGCGAAGAAGTTCCGCGATGCTTTGAATACGACCGCGAACCTTGAAGAGCTATCTAGTAGGCTGCATGCGGATCTTGCCAAGGGCGACAAAGCCGAGTTGGCAATGAATTTGCTTGAAAGTGAGAACTTGAAGGAGCTAGTGCTTCCCGACTATATCGATGACGGACTTAGATGGCTGATCGCCCAACTAAAACGCAAAGAAGACGACGTCGACGGCAAGATGCCGATCAAACCTGACCCAGCTGCGGAGAGTGACGCAGCAGAGGCCGCCGAGGCAGGCCAATGAATCAGGCAGCGCCAGCGGTCTTGGACGACGATGTCGATCGATTGGTAGATGAGCAGATTGCCGTCTGTCTGGATCCTTCGAACCCAAAGAGCTTTTTCCTCTTCGCGGGCGCTGGGTCAGGTAAGACGCGCTCCCTGGTGTCGGCTCTTGAGTACATCCAAGGAACATGGGGAGATCGGCTTCGGCGGTCGGGCCAGCGTGTAGGCGTAATTACCTTCACAAATGCTGCCTCGGATGAGATCAAGCGGCGAATCCGGTTTGATCCACTGTTTGATGTGCGCACTATTCACAGCTTCGCTTGGTCATTGATCGAAGGTCTAAATAATGATATTCGCGCATGGCTCACGACGAAGCTTACGGAAGACATTCGCGACTTGCAGGCACAAGAGGCCAAGGGTCGAGCAGGTAAGGCATCGACCGAACGAAAGCTGAAGATTGCATCCTCAGTCAAGCGCCTTGAAATGCTGCCTTCAATCACTCGTTTCATTTATAGCCCCACCGGCACCAATCGCACGCGCGACTCCCTCAACCATGCCGAGGTGATCCAACTTACATCGTACCTGCTCAGTTCGAAACCCCGTATGCAGAGCATCTTTGTAGGTCGCTATCCCATACTCCTTGTGGACGAGAGTCAAGATACGAGCGAAGCGTTAGTTAACGCACTTTTTCAAGTTGAGGCGCGGCAAGCCGGTTCGTTCTCGCTAGGGCTTATCGGAGACATGATGCAGCGCATCTACTCCGACGGTAAGGACGACTTAGGCAAGAATTTGCCAGATGGCTGGCAAACGCCTAGCAAAAAGATGAACCATCGATGCCCATCTCGCATCGTGGCGCTCATAAACAAGGTGCGCAGCTCAGTTGACGATCACCAGCAGCAGCCGCGTAGCGATGCTGCCGAAGGGGTCGTGCGTCTGTTTGTCATTCCTGCTGAGAGTGGCAACAAACCCGAGCTGGAAGCACGAATGGTTAAGATTATGGCCGATACTACAGGCGATGCCTACTGGACGGTTCCTAGTGCGGTTAAAACGCTGACGCTGGAGCACAAAATGGCCGCCGCGCGGCTGGGCTGCCTGGATGTATTCTCGGCGCTGTATGAGCTTGATTCGATGAGTCTGCTCAATGGAACCCAACCGCTTGCAACCTTCTTCACCAACGAGATTTTATCGATAGTAGAGGCTCGGCAAAGTGGTGACGGCTTCGCCCTGATGCGTACGCTTAAAGCCCACTCCCCGCTCCTTACATCCGAGGCTTTAAGAGCAAGCCCTGGAAGAGCGCACCTAGTAGCGATTCAAGCATTCGTCGATGATCTTCTTTCGTTATGGAAGAACGGGGCTGATCCATCGCTGTTGCAGGTGCTTCGGCGTGTCGCGTCTAGCCGGCTTCTGGAGGTGCCGGAGAGACTCCTCGCCTGGACGGTAGATGATGTTGAGCCAAGGGCCGCGGATGAAGCAGTAGATGAAGCAACCCAAAAGCGCCATGAGATCATCGATCGGTTGCTGGCAGCTTCGTTCTCGCAGGTCGAGCCTCTTCGCGAATACCTGGCTGGGCGCGCTCGCTTCGACACACACCAAGGCGTTAAGGGATTGGAATTCGACCGAGTGATGGTGATCATGGATGACACCGAGGCACGCGGCTTCATGTTTAAGTATGAAGACCTTTTCGGTGGCAAGACCGAAGGCAAGGTTCTCGAAGCGACCAGGAGACTGTTCTACGTAACCACAAGTCGCGCAAAGAAGAGCCTCGCCTTGGTGGCATATAGCTCTAACCCTGAGCGCGTTAAACGCTTCGTGCTCGATCAAGGTTGGTTCTCAGAGGATGAGGTCATAGAAGAGCTGTTGAACTGAGTTGGCAGATTCCTACCCTCGATAAATCCATCTAATCCCCTCCTTCCCCTGCCAGTATCTGCTTTCAGCCAAATGCAATCATTGAAGAAGTCATGCAGAGCGACTGCTTGCGCTTCGAAAGGCTACATTTGTGGGCCGGGTGCATCACTTCGATGCCTAAACCGCCCCACGCGGTTTGGGATCCATGGGAGAGCTTGCCAATCCCGCCAAGCGTACTTGTATCAACTCCAGCAATGCCCGGACACGTGCAGTCACGGAATGACGATGGTTGTGGCCTCCAGTAGTTGCGGAGGGGCAAGAGTAAGGTCCAGTGACACCTGCGCTGGTCCGACCAGGTCGCCATCTTTGGGCGATCCGTTGCGTACCGGGTCGCATTCGACCAGCGCGACAAACCCGGCGTCGTATAGCTACTGGTGCTCCGGGCACAGGCCCCTGCCGACGATCGTTTTCTCATTCATCCTCGCGCGCAGGCGTTTGTCGAGCAGAATCGAGCCGGTGTCGTGGGGGCTGCCGCAGGCCGGGCAGACGCGCTGTTCCAGCGACACGTGGGACTTTTCATTCATGAGGGTGACTCCGGTTGCTCGGGCAGGAATGCCCGGCCACCGGTCCCATGGCTCTACGTGAAGCAGTCACAGGGTCGAAGACGACACGGGCCGCAAGCGTTCCGTGGGACAATGAAAGGAACAGCAAAGCCGCCCTTAAGCCATCTCCAGCACAAGCGGCAGCGCGCAGGCCCGTTGCAACGCTTCAGGCCGGAGGCGTCAGGGTCAAAGCCGAATGGCCGCGACTCTACGAGGCGCGGGGCGTAAGCACGCGAGCCCGGCGGCGCCTTCGCCGGACACCATGTGCCCTTCGTTGCTCCTATAATGTGTAAAGGGAACATCGGTAGGACATTGATCGACCGATCAATTATCGATCCGTCAACGGCGAACAATAGGGGGAATAGAAGTGATTCATACGGAAAGTGACGTGACGCTGCAGGGAGAGGTTTCGGAGGGAGCACCGTCTTACCTAGGCTGCGCGGATAACAGCGTCTTTGGTCGATTTCTGCCGTCGGTGCTGCACATTCGTGCAAGTACTTTCGCTGATCTCGAGCCAGAGCATGACGACTCAGGACCTCGTGCGATCTCCACGCATGCGCATGAGTATGTGCACTATCTGCACAGCATCGGAACGACGGCGGGCCAGCTCTATCTGCTGTCCCATCTCCTCCTCCTCCGTTGTGCTGCCTCCGGCACGAATGGAAATGGCCATTTCCTCGGCCTTGAAGCACTGGATGAGCCCAATCGCGGCCAGTTGATCGGGATCCTTCGTTGCATGCAGGAGCTTCGAGGCCAGAAAAAAATTGCCTTTGGCACAATCATTGGACGATTGGAATTCGACCCGCCGCGGCGTATTCAGCCTACTGACTCGGCCATCATCGAGGTTGAACGGCTCGCCGTTGTCGCTCGCGGGACACGATCTGACGGGACGGTGGTCACGGACGAGATGGAGATTGCCTATAGCTTCGTTACAGAGGGTGTCGCCTATGCAGTGGATCGCGAGATACGGCGTCTGCAGGGCAAAGAGCTCCCGGACCAGCTTGACGCACAGGTACCTCTCTATCCCTACCGTGCCTACGGTGAGCTCATCGATGCTTGGGTCGGTCGCGAAACTTCTGTGCTCGAGCGGATTTTGATCGGCAACGCCGCTCTCGGTCATCGCGCGGTTGGTCTTACGTTGCAGAGGGCCTGTGAGGCAGTTCGCCAATCCGAGCGGCCTGCCGAAGAAGTGATTGCCCCCATCATCCTCGAGGGATTGGAGGAATCGAAGGCTATCATCGAAAAACTGGGGGAAGTCATGTCAACCACCGCAGCCGATCCAATGGTAGCGGCGGGACTTTCCGCCTATCTGGAGCTTGTCGATCGCGCAAGCTTCTGCCGTCGGCGCCTGCTTGCCCCGGAACGCCTATTAATCGAGCAACCACTCGATGTCGAAGGTTTCAGGCGGGTAGTAGGCAATCTAGTTGACGCGATGGTGCTTCAGGAGAAACCGAAGGCAAAAGAGGACGGGGAAGCAGAACTTACGATTAATTGGATTGGCCCAGGACACGTTGCCAACGATGAGTACCAAATTTCAGGGCTGGCTGCACTTCAGTCAGCGTTTCATTTCAATAGTCTGCATCATGGCGGTGACGGGACTATGGCGCCGACCAGCTCCATCGCGGCCCATGTGTGCCCCTACAAGGGAGCATGCGAGGTGAAGGTGAGCGAGGATGAGGCTGAGCTGTGCATGTCAGCCCCATGGATGATGTTTGTCGACAGCAAGCCGGGGACGTCAGTTTGCTGGTATGCCGCTGGTGTGAAAACGGCTCGTCGTGCTGAGCTGGGCGCTGCTTCACCTGCGACGCCTAACCGTTGATGCATGATGCGCAGTTCGCTCGACAAGCTAGAAGAGGCGGGAAGCGTGCCAACGATATCTCAATGACTTTGCCACCCGCTCCTTCCGTGACATCGCCGACCAGGACTAAACATGGCGCGGGCCGCATACCGGACGACGCTATATCCGCAGTTCCTGTGGTCGGGACTGTAGGCGATCGAAAAGCACATCAAGGCCATCTTGCCCTACAACCGCATCCCGCAGCCGAAGGGCAAGGAGTCGCTGAGACACGATCTGCCCGTGCGCTGGAGTTGACCAAACAAGCCCGGTTCGAGATGTCTTTGTCCGCAACGTCAATGCAGATAATCGAGCACTTGGATACGTATGGCCGCTTCCTCTATCTGGAAAGCTCATACCACCTGGACGGCCAGGAACTGCTCATGCTCGACCGAGCGGTATGGGAGGTCCGGTTGTACTGCCGTGTCCTCGACCATACGATCACGACCGGCGCCGGCGAGATCATCGACATGCTACCCAAGTACCTGAGAACGATCGAATTTGAACTGCGCAAGCCAGCGCGCCGGTTTCTCATTCCGGGCGGCGTCCTAGAGAAGATCTTGGCGAAGCGAGACCACCCCGCTCGCCCATTCTTGGTCTGGAACAATCTGCTCTTCAACCAGCACCATCGTAAATCCCTGCAATGGCGCCCTCGCCGACATCTGGTCAACTCACCACTTGCCCTACGGCCAGAACTGCTCGATGAGGTGAATAAGTACGTGTGGCTTCCGGGCGACGCCATCAAGGCATACATCTAGGAGATCGAAGCGCGTCGGTCAGACCGATAAAGGTATGGCTGCCAATGAGTCTCTTGAGCTCGGGCGTCTTTGGATCAATGTTTTGCGATGAATATCGGAACGGCTGTAGAGACTCTTCCCTACCCCCGATAAACATCCCTAATCGCTTCCCGGTTACGCTTGCTTCCATAAGAAAAACTTTCACGATATCGGCGTAACCCGAGCCAGGAAGTCGCGTTGGCTAGGACCCGCTCTACTTCTCTTCACTTAAGGGAGGACGTACATAGCGGAGATCCTGTCTGCGAGAGGCGCCAAATTGCTGATAGTTCGCTCGGGCTTGTGTGAGGCTGAGGTTGCCATTCGGGCCACTTAGTACCTCATCAGCATCATCGTCGTCTTGGCCATCATCCTCCCAGAAACAAACAGCGCAAATCTCAAATCCCCCTCGCTCGGACAGCGTCTTGTAGCCACAACAGGGGCAGCGCAGTGGCAGGTCTTTGATCAGCATGACGTAGCAACCCAATAAAATGGATCCCCGGATCCGGTGGAAATACTCCCTGCAGCGGAGGTGCTACGCGACGCTCGCATCAGGATTGTCTGTCAAAGGCGATACAGACTGCCAGCGCCGTCCAGTGGCGTCCCGTCAATGCAGTACGCCATCGGCAACCCCTGCGACCATCCTGCCGCCATGGCCTGGGCATCACGCAATGGATCGGATGCCTTGGCGCGCTCGTTGCGAAGACGGCAGGTTTCGGGGTCTTGGGCGAACAGGCCGCGCGCGAACATTCTGCCCTGCTCTGCCAGCTTGGTGGTCTTGGGTCCGCGGATTGCGGCAAAGCGCGGCAATGCTTGATCCAGCGCACCGTCGGCCTCTTCGAGGCACCGCGCCAGATGCCAGGCGTCTTCCAACGCCTGACAGGCGCCCTGACCCGAGGTTGGTAGCGGCGCGTGCGCCGCATCGCCGACGAGCAGCACGTTTGCTCGGCTCCAGGCGTGCAGCGGCTCCACGTCGTGCACGGCGATCAGTTGGATGGAGTGCGCCGGCGTGGCTTCGATGAGGCGTGCGACAGGCTCCGGCCATCCTGCAAACAGATCCATCACTTCCTTGCGCATCTCCGCTGCGGGCGTCGCCTCGGGCAATGGCCGCGCCTGCGCGGCGGCCCAGTACACCAGATCCGTCCGGATCGGCACGCAGCCGAAACGGTCGCCAGCCCCCCAGTAGTCATGAATCGCCATGTCGCTCAGCAACGGGACACTTCCCTGGGCAACGCCGATCCAGTTCACGAACCCTTGGTAGATGGGCGTGTTGTCCCCGGCGACGAACTTGCGCGCCACCGAGCCCATGCGGCCATCCGCGCCAATGAGCAGATCCGGACAGATGCTCTTCCCGTTCTCGAACCGTTCCACGGCCTTGCCGCCGGCATCCAGATCAATCGCGACCGCCCGATGCCCGAACTCCACCTGGATACCAGCGCGTGCCACGTGGTCCAGCAGTACCGCCTGCAAGTCGCGGCGCAGGATCGTATGGGTCGGGTAGCCCATGAGTTGGTCCAGCAATGTGATGTCCAGGCCACCCAGCGCGTTACCCGCTGCGTCTTTGCGGTGTACCGACACTGGCCGACCGCCCACTGCCCCGACATCCTCCAACAATCCGAGTTCTTGCAGCACAAAGCCCGCGTTGGGCCAAAGCGTCACGCCAGCGCCCATGGTGGCCGGCCCGTTCCGACGTTCATAGACGCGGAGGGTGTGCCCCTGCTTGTGCAACGCGAGGGCCACGCTCAAGCCTGCAATGCCGCCACCCAGTATTCCGATCTCCATGCCGATACATCCCGATTCGATTGGTCCAGGCGTGCCGTTGCAGGGCAGCCATTGGACGGGAGTGCATCTTGGACCTCGCCAATTCCGCTAACTAGCATGCGAAAATGGCGGGGTTTCATACCCTATTTGGGACAATAGTGCGCACCAACCTCGATCTGAATGCAGTCCGCGTCTATGTGGCCGTCGTCGACGCGCAGAGCTTTTCCGGGGCTGGGCGCCTGCTGGCCTTGCCGTCGTCCAACGTCAGCCGTCATGTCGCGGCACTGGAGCGCAGGCTGGGCGTGCGCTTGCTGGAACGCAGCACGCGCCATCTGCGCATGACGGAAGCCGGGAGGCTGGTTTATGCCCGTGCCAAGCCGCTCCTCGACGCTTTGCTCTCCACGGAGGAGGAGCTCGGCGCAGTACAAGGCGAATTGAAGGGGCCTCTCAGGATGTGCATGCCCAACGAAGCGCCCAGGTTGCTCGCGCCTATCCTCGCGGAATTCTGCAGCCTCCATCCGGGCATCGAGTTGGAATGCGACACGCGCCTCACCGGCCTGGAAGTGTTGCGCGAGGACATGGATCTCTCCCTCGTCTTCCATCGCGGGCGTCAGGATGACAGTACGTTCATCACCCGCGAACTGGCGACCTTGCCCAGCATCGTGGTCGCGTCCCCCGCGCTATTGGCCCAAACCGGGACGCCGCGACACGTGCGCGAACTCAAGTCCTTGCCGTGCATCACCACCGTGAGCGCACTGAAGGGTCAGCCCTGGCAGTTTCTCGATCCTGCGGGTGAGATCGTGAAGGTACCCGTGCGCAGCCGCTATCGCGTCAACAGCGGGGAACTTGCGGTGGCGGGCGCGCGTCAGGGCCTTGGCTTCGCGATCGTTGCTGCTTACCCATGCCAGGACGATCTTGCCGCGGGCCGGTTGCAGGAAGTTCAACTGGATCTAAGCCCTGCCCCGCTGCAATTGCTTGGCGCCTACAGTCACCGTCATTCGGTCACTGCGCGGGTTCGGGCGTTGCTGGAGTTCATCCAGGTGCGATTGCAGGTGTTCGGGGGTACGTCAACGTAAGGCACGTTGCAACAACGTGGCGTGGAAGCCTCCCTAATCAGCTACTCCGCAAACTTCTGTCTTGGCCAACGCCTGCCGTTCGCAGCCGTTAGCTTCCGCCGTGCAAAAGCACGCGCGCGCACTCAGCGACAGGATTCCGGCAACTTCTCCAGCAAGCCCGCCACCACCGGCGTCAGCCGTTTCGCGACCTCCGGCGGAATCGCCTCACCTGCCCCCTGCCCGCCTTCGCTACGGGCTTGTTCGCAGGCTTTGACGATCCGCGGGCGCATGCCGGACCACAGCGCTCTGCACTGCCAGCCATCCCGGCCCAGTGGCAACACCGCATAGGCGATGGACTGGCATTCCTGTGCCGCGCGGGCGCCTAGCGATTGGCCGGAGTACTCGTGCGGCACGGTGTCCAGCGTGGGTTGGTAGTAGCTGTCGGGGAACGCGGCCGCGTAGCGTTCCGGGTCCAGTTGCAGCGGCAGGCCGGTCGCCGTCAGGTCGAGCGCGCGGTCGCAGGGCGCAGCGGCGGCGATGCGCTGGATCGCTTGGTAGATCGGATGGTCCAGGTCGGGTTCGCGCGTCGTCACCTCGGACGTTGCGACCAGCACCGGCAGGCGGGCGCGGTTGGCCATCTTGGCCAATTCACCAGAATGGGCCGGTGCGCAGCGTTCGCGGATGCTGGCCGCAATCAGGAATGTGGCGTCGCGCGCGAATGCGGCGTCGCTGTGCAGCAGTGTGGTGATGCGCTTGTCGGCTGCATCTTCGGACAATGGCGCGACATGAAATGCGGGCACAGTTGGCGGGTGGATCGCCGTGGTCGCAGCAGCACGCGGTGTCGGTGCCACATGCCCGTGCGTACGCAATGCCAACAGCACGCCGCCGGCAACGACGACGCCACAGGCGGCGATCGCGATCGCCAAACGCATCGGCGACTTCAGGCGCATCGGACCGTGCCCTCAGCCCTGCACCGGGGTGAGCGTGGCGTCTTCCGCCTCGTAGGTGGCATTGGCGATATCGGCCTTGAAGTCGGCCAGATGCAGTCGCCCCCGCAGGTGGAACGGGTCCCACAGCTCCGGGACGTCGATCGGGGTGCGCAGCACCACGTGCAGGATCTGGTTCGGTGGCGGCGGTGGTACGTGGATGCAGGCGCCATAGAACGGCACGAACAGCAGTTCGCTGACCTTGCCCTGGTCGTCGCTTTCCAGCGGCACCACGTAGCCGTCCAGGGCGAAGCGTTTGCCTTCCAGGCCCTTCACCACTTGCGATGAACCGAACTGCGCGGCGCGCTGGGTGCCGGAATGGTCGATCGGCATGCCATTGACCACCGAGGGACCATCGTCGACCGGCGCCGGCTGATCCAGCACCGCGGCGTCGCCTCGCCACGCCGTGCCGATCCGCGGCGGCGGGCGCTGGTAGATGTCGTTCGCCGGCGCCAGTTGTTCCCAGCGCTCCACTGTGTCCGGGACGGCGTCGGCGGCTGCGGTCGCATGCGTCGCTGCCGGCGATGGTGCCGGCGTCGTGTCCGGCTGCTTCCCGCCATCACCGTGGCAGCCCGCCAGCAGGCACAGCAACGCAACCGGCAGGAAATGGCGATCAGCCTTTTTCATAGGGATGCAGGTGCGCCTGCTCCATCGTGTAGGCGGTACCGGCGAGTTCGCCGTGGAGGGTTTCCGCGCGCAGTTGGCCGCTCAGGTAGAACGGGCTGTACATGTCGGGCGGGTCGATCGGGGTATCCAGGCGCACATGCACGATCTGGTTCGGTGGCGGGGGCGGCACGTGGATGCAGGCGCCGTAGTACGGCACGAACAGGAACTCGCGCACGCGGCCGGCGTCGTCGCTGTCCAGCGGCACCACGTAGCCCGGCAGGCGCACCTTGCGCGCCAGCACGGCGGCCACGGTGTTGTAGGTACCGGTCTGCGGCATCGCACGCTTGCCGGTGTGGTTGACCGCTGGTTCCTCGCTGTTTTCCAGCGCCTTCAGCTCGGCCGGCGGCAGCATCGCGCTCCAGTCCAGCTCGCGATAGCCGTCGGCATCGGGCTCGCCCAGTGGCGGGTTGATCGCCGCTTCCTTGGTCGGTGCTGGCTGCGCCGCCGCTGTCGCCTGCGCTTTTTCCGGAATGGGGGCTTGTTGCTGGCGGCCGCAGCCGCACAGCAGTGCGAGCGCCAGCAAGGGAAGGATCCAGCGGGTCATGCTCACAGCTCCGGCGACAGGCCATCGGCCAGGGTGCGGCGATAGGCCAGCAGGGCCGGCACGATGCCGGCGAGCACGCCGGCCAGCAGCACGCAGCCGAGCCAGCCCCATTCCGCCGCGCTGGGTGCGATGCGGTTGATCGCCAGGCCGAAATGATCGAGCACCCAACCGCGCGCCAGCCAGCTGGCCGCGGTCACCGCCAGCAGCGCCAGTGCGCACGACACCACGGTGACCAGGCCGGCCTCGAACAGCAGCAACCAGGCGATGTCGCGCGGCCGTGCGCCGACCGCGCGCAGGATCGCCATCTCGCGCCGGCGCTCCTGCAGCGTGGCCACCAGCAGCGCGACCATCGACACCAGGCCGAGCAGCACCACCAGCGAGGCGATCATGCGCAGGGCGCCTTCGGCCGTGCCCAGCGTGCCCCACAACTGTTGCAGGGTGACGCCGGGCATGATCGCCAGCATCGCTTCCTCGGGGTACTCGTTGATCCGCCGCTGCACCGAGAAGGTGGCGATGCGGGTCTTCAGGCCGAGCATGAAGGCGGTGATGGTGTCCGGGGTCAGGTCCATCGCCCGCGCCTGCGCGGCGCTGACGTGGTGGCCCGGAAGCCGCACGCCGGAATGCCAGTCGATATGGATCGCCTCGATCGCCTGCAGCGAGACCAGCACGCTGGAATCCACCGGCGTGCCGGTGCGGCGCAGGATGCCGACGATCCGGAACGGCTTGTCGGCATGGGTAGCCAGACTGATCCGGCCGGTGCCGTGAGTCAGCACGATCTCGTCGCCGAGGTGGCGGCCGAGCGCGGCGGCGACGTCGGCGCCGATCACCGCATCGTAGAGATCGTCGAACGCCCTGCCCTGCGCGAATGCCAGGGGATGCTTGGCGCCGTAGTGGTAGTGCTCGAAGAAGCCGGTGCTGGTGCCGACCACCCGGTAGCCGCGGTAGGAATCGCCCAGCGACAGCGGCACCGCCCACTTCACTTCGGGCATCGCGCTCAGGTCCTGGTAGCTCTTCCACGACACGTTGTTGGTGGCGTCGCCGATGTGGAACACCGAGTACAGCAACAGGTTCACCGGACCCGAGCGCGCGCCGACGATCAGGTCGGTGCCCGACACGGTGCTGGCGAAACCTTCGTGCGCCTGCGTGCGGATCCGCTCCACGCCCAGCAGCAGGGTCACGCTCAGGGTGATCACCAGTACGGTCAACGCCACGCCCAGGCGCCGGCTGCGCAGGCTGGCCAGGGCCAGCTTCAACAGGCTCATCGTGCACCTCCCGCGCCGGCGCGGTTGAGCGTGGCCAGGTCGGCCTGGGCGTCGAACAGCGGTGCGATCGACGGATCGTGACTGACCACGATCGAACTGGTGCCGCCCTGCCGGCACTCGGCGAACAGCAACTGCAGGAAGGCCTGCGCGGCGACCGGGTCGAGCGCGGAGGTGGGTTCGTCGGCGAGCAGCAGCGGCGGCCGGGCGATCAACGCGCGCGCGGCGGCCACGCGTTGCTGCTGGCCGACGCTGAGGCGCGCGGCCGGGCGCGACCACAGTGCCGCCACGTCCAGGCCCAGCGCGACCATCAGCCGTTCGATCTCGGTGTCCAGCGCCTGCGTGCCCGCCGCCAGCCGGCCGCGGCGCGCCGAGAACTGCAGGCCCAGCGCGATATTGTCGCGGGTGCTCAGGAACGGCAGCAGGTTGAACTGCTGAAACACCACGCCGCAGTGGTCGGCGCGGAAGCGGTCGCGTGCGGCCTTGCGCAAGGCCGCCAGGTCCTGCCCGGCCACGCGCACGCAGCCGGCGGTGGGCTGCAGCACGCCGGCGATCAACGCCAGCAAGGTGCTCTTGCCCGATCCGCTGGCGCCGCGCAGCAACAGCTGTTGCCCACGCGGCAGCGCAAACGATGCGATGTCCAGCACCGGTGCGGCGGCGCCGGGATAGCCGAAGCGCACCTCGGTCAGTTCGACGACGTGGTGCTGGTTCATTCCGGCAGCTTCACCCGGGTCTGCCCGGGCACGACCTCGATGCGGCCCTGGCCCGCAGCGGTGGCGACATCGACCAGCACCGTGTGCAGCCCGGGGAAACGTTGTGGCAACAGCACCTGCAGGTGATCCAGACGCGCCGGCTGCGTGCAGTTGAACGCGTACCGGGCGTGGAACTCGGCATGGCTGTGGCCGGGCTCGTCCGGATCGGCCATCGCCACGTCGTAGCCCTCGGTGGTGACCTGCGCGCTGCGCAACGAACAGGCCGCCGCGACCGGGAACTGCAACCAGCCCACACCGCGCAGGGTGGCGACCGCGGCCTCCAGCCGCTGGCGCTCGTCGGCATCGCGCGTCGGGTGTTCGAAATCGAGGATGCCGATGCCGGGCGCGCTGAGCTGCACGTCCACGGCGGTGCCGTCGACGGCGACCTCCAGGTTGGCCTGGCCGTGCACGTGCGGGCCGTGGTGGCGGATCGCAGCGGTGGCTGGCGAGCTGGCGGAGAGGAGCAACAGGATCAGGGGAATGCCAGGTCGCATATGCAGTGCATCGGTTGAGTTACACTATAACATTAGTGAACTATCGAGCGCGGGTGCAAGCCTGCCGTTACCGTCAGTCAGCCGCGGTTCGCATCCGGCCACCACCGACGCGCCTCGCACGGCGACCCTGTGCCGCGATGGGCGCCGAACTCCAGGGATCTTCATGTCTTCTTCCATCATTCCCGACAGCTACACCGCCTGGCGCCACTGCATCGAGGTCGACTGCGGCCTGCGACTGGAGCCTGCCTACGTCGCGCAACGCATCGCCGCGCTCAACGACCTCACCGACCACCACACCCAGCAGTTCGTGCGCTGCTGGGGCGAGCCGCATCGCCAGCAGGTGCTGCAGTGGTTTGCGCAGGCGCAGGCCGCATTCGCCGAAGGTCGCGCCTGAACCCTCGCGCGCGGCACGACGCGGTCGCCGGTGCCGTTGGACGGCGATGCATTCCTTCTGCGAACGCCGCGCGGCGCGGCATCGCGACGCCCTGATCCAATCAGAACCGTGAGTGGTCAAGCGATGAAGGTCGGCCGCGGCCTGCGTGCGCATTGGTGGCGCGCTCTGCCTTGAAGCGCTGACGCCCCTGGACGGGAATGCCAACTTAGCCGTCACCATCTCACTGACACATGCGCTGCAAAGCAGGCTGCCAAGCTACGACAGCTGCCGGTAGCATGCACGCGCATCGCCGCCCGGCATCCACTTCCCACGCTCCCGCAAGGACACCCAACGTGCCTCTCGCTTCCATCGCCAGCGTGCATCCCGCACGCCGCTTCCTGTCCGCCGCCATGGCCTGCCTGCTGCTGTCGGCAGCCACCGGCGCCCAGGCCCGGCCGCAGCCCTCGCAGTTCCAGATCGTCGAGAGCGTGCCCGAGGCCAGCGTCTACGGCGAACCCGGCGTGCCGCGCACCCAGCAGACCTGGCTGGCGATGATCAACGGGGCCAGGCAGCGCATCGACATCGCCGCGTTCTACATCTCCGAGAAGCCCGGCACAGGACTGACCCCAGTGCTGGACGCGCTGGCCGCACGCGCCCGCGCCGGGGTGGCGGTGCACCTGCTGGTCGACCACACCTTCCTGGCCAAGAACCCGGACAGCGTCGCCTGGCTGGGCAAGGTGCCGGGCATCACCGTGCGGGTGCTGCCGGTCGATACGCTGACCGGCGGCGTGCTGCACGCCAAGTACATGATCGTCGACGACGCCAGCGTGTTCGTCGGCAGCCAGAACTGGGATTGGCGGGCGCTGGAGCAGATCCATGAGATCGGCGCGCGCATCGACGACGCGCGCTTCGCCAAGACCTTCGCCGCGAGCTTCGACTACAGCTGGCGCCTGGCCGACGAAGGCAATCTGGCCAAGGCGCAGGCGCGCGGCGTGCAGCCGCCGGACTTCGTTCCGGTCACCGCCACCGATCCGGTGCTGCTGGATGCCGGCAGCGACGCGCCGCTGATCGCCTTCCCCGCGTTCAGCCCGCCGGCGCTGCAGCCGGCGTGGGTCAGCGCCGAGGAGCCGGCCCTGGTCGAGATGATCCGCGCCAGCCAGCATGCGCTGCGCATCCAGGTGATGACGCTCTCGGCGATCCGCAGCTTCGGGCCCAAGGGCTGGTGGGCGCCGGTCGATAGCGCCATCCGCGATGCCGCCGCCCGCGGCGTGCAGGTGCACATCATCGTCGCCGACTGGGCGCTGCGCGAACCGATGCAGGCCTATCTGAAAAGCCTGGCCGCACTGCCGAACATCGCGGTGAAGTTCAGCCGCCTGCCGCCGGCGCCGCAGGGCTTCATCCCGTATGCGCGGGTCGAGCACGCCAAGTACGCGGTGGCCGACGACCGCAGCAGCGTGATCGGCACCGGCAACTGGGAATGGAGCTACTTCAATACCGCGGTGGACGCCTCGGTGTTCGTCAAGGGCAAGGGGCCAGCCGAGACGCTGACGCGCATCTTCGACCGCGACTGGAACGGCCCCTACGTCACCACGCTGCAGCCTGGGCAGAACTACGAGGCGCCGCGTACCGAGTAGTCGCTGAGTCGTCCTGCGCGGCCTGTGCGTCCATGGGCGAGCCGGCGCGTGTCAAAGCATGCGCTCGGCCCGAAGACCCAGCGCCGCGTCAATGCGCTGCGTTAACCTGTCGAATGTTGCTGCGACGGTCTTGCGCGCCGATCCCTACGAAGTCTTAACCAGCACTCCCTATCCTGGCTCCGCGCTGGAGGGCGGCCGCAGCGCCGGGCATTACCGCATGCGCCACAACGCACGCCTCCCACCGCGTACGGACATCAAAACAAGGAGACGCCATGAAGACGCTGCACGCACTCGTGTTCGCAGGAAGCTTGTTGGGCCTTGCCTCGCCGGCTTTCGCCGAGGTCGCCAATCTCACCAACAGCGCCGACGGTGCCAACCGCGACGCCGGCATCGCCGCGGTCAAGAAGAAGTTGCAGGACGCCTGCACTGAACGCAAGGGTAAGCCGGACCCCAACTCGTTCGAGGTGGTGTTCGAGAAGACCAGCCAGAATCCGGACGTTCCCAAGCCGTACTACGTGGATGGAAAGATGAAGTGCGATATCCCGTAGGGGGCGTGTGGCCATTTAGCCTTGCCTGTCCAGATGGCATGGCCTAGGAACAAGACCCCGCTTGCGGGGTTTTGTTTTTCTGCTGGTCCCAAATATCGGACTGCCTGACGCATACGAAGCAGTAGGCTGCAGCGGACCGAGCAGCGTGTGGCCCCTGCTCATGAAGGCGGTGCTGGCGGAGATGCTGTCGGCTCAGGAAGCCCGATCAGCCAACAGCAGCGGCGACACGGTCCCGCGTTGCACCATCACGCAGTGGTCGGCGATGGCGGTCAGGCCGAGGCGGTGCGAGACCGCGACCAGGGCGGTCTGCGGCAGCCGCCGCCGCAACGTGCTCAGGACCTGCTGTTCGGCGGCGGCGTCGAGCGCACTGGTGGCTTCGTCGAGCAAGGCGACGCGCGGTTGCCGCAGCAGCACCTGGGCGAGCAGCAACCGCTGCAGTTCGCCGCCGGACAGGCGCGCGCCGGCGCCGTGTGCGGCGGTGTCCAGGCCGGCGCCGCCCTGCAGGCGCGTGGCCAGGCCGACGTCGCGCAGGGCTTCCCACATCGTGGCCTCGCTCGCGGCCGGCGCCGCCCAGGCCAGGCAGTGGCGCACGCTGTGCTGCCAGGGTCGCACGCCCTGGGCGACATAGGCCAAGGGCTGCAGCGCGGCGCGGTAGCCGGCGAAGTCGAGCGCACGGCCGTCGCAGTGCGCGGCGAACTGCGGTGGCGCGACCATGCCGGCCAGCGCGTCCATCAGGCTGCTCTTGCCGACGCCGGATGGGCCGCTGATCAGGGTCAGCGTGCCCGGCGCGAGGACCAGACCGGTCAAGGCCACCGCGGCCAGCGGCGGCGCCAGGCCGATGCGTTCGATCTGGATCGGCGCCGTCGCTTCTGTCGCCGCACCGGGCTGTGCCGCCAAGGTGCCAGGTGGCGTTGGCAGCGTGCCGAGCGCGACGTAGCGCTGCCACAATTCCAGCGCAGGCGCGGCCGAGCGCAGTTGCTGCACGCTCTGCCGGGTCGAGACCAGGTACGGCAGCAGCCGCCCCAGCAGCAGGCCGACGGTGATCAGCGCGCCGCGGTCGATGCCGTGCCACACTCCGGCCAGCAGCATGATCGCGGCGATGGCCGCCACCGCCGCCAGTTCCAGCAACAGGCGGCCGGAGGCGACCAGCGCCTGCTGGCGCGCGTAGCCGTAGGCGAGCCGACCGGCGATCGCTTCGTAGGCTTCCTGCTCGCGCGCCTCGCGGGCGAACGAGCGCACGTGGCGCAGGCGCCGCGGGAAATCCTCGCTGAGCCAGAACAGCCGGGTCATGTCGGCGACGTACTCGCGGCTGACCCGGGCCTGTTCGTGGCCGGCGATGCGGAAGGCGAGCAGGCCCAGCGCCAGCAGCGGCGGCAGTGCCAGCACCAGCATGGGCGAGACCAGGAACGCCGCGGCCAGGCTCACCGCCGCGGTGATCGCCGCCACCAGCAGTTGCAGCAGCGCGCTGAAGCCCTGCACCACGATCTCGACGTTGTAGGTGAGCAGGTTGGCGATTTCCGCCGAGCTGGCATCGGCCAGGGCCGGCAGCGGCGCCTGCAGCAGGCGCGCATGCACCTGCCGGCGCAGGTCCAGCGCGTGGCGGCTGGCCAGGTCCGCGGCCAGTCGTGTGCCCCACCAACGCAGCAGGGCGAAGCCGCTGCTGGCGGCAACGA